>JAPLAT010000007.1 GCA_026393175.1 Pseudonocardiales bacterium | reverse complement strand
GCCCGCCGCCGTCGCCCCCGCGCCGGCCAGCAGCCGGGCCCGCGTCGGCCGGCGGAGCACCGCGAGGACCGCCACCCCGACGATCGCGCCGAGCACGCCGCCGCGGGACCCGGTGAGCAGCAGTGCCGCGTAGCCGACCGCGACGGCGCCCGAGCCGACCAGCCGCGACGCGCGGTCGGCGAGGGCCGCGGACCCGGCGGCCGCGACGGGCAGCAGCAGCACGAGCAGGGCCGCGAGCAGGTTGGGGTTGGCGAAGGTGCCGGTGACGCGGACCAGCTCGGCACCGGTGCACACGTCGGCCGTGCCGTCCAGGGCGCCGCGGCAGAAACCGGTCGCCGTCCCGTCCGCGGCCTGGCGCACGCCCGCCGCGCCGGCGACGGCCACGGCGACCAGCGCGAGCAGGCCCAGCGCCGGGCCCGAGCCGGGCAGGACCCGGCGCACGCCGGCGGCGAGGTAGGCGGCGGCCGCCGTCGTCAGCAGCGCCCGCCAGGGAGCCCACGACCCCCCGGCGAGCAGGGTCGCTGCGGCGGCCGCACCGAGCGCGACGGCGACGGCGACGTCGAACGCGGGTGGGGTCACCCGGCGCGCGCCCGCCACGGCCAGAGCGACGAGCCCGGCGAGCAGCGCGACGCGCAGCGGCGTCAGCACGCCGGCGACCGGGTCGTCGGGGAGCAGGTCCGCCGCGGACTCCAGCAGCACGGCGGCCAGGCAGAGCAGCGCGACGCCGCCTGCGACCGTGGTCCGGCGGTCGGGGCCCGGCCCGGCCGGGTCGGGCCGGGCCAGGTCGGGTCGGGCCGCGGCGGGTCGCACGGTGGCCGTCGGGGTCGTGGGCGGCTCGGCGGCGCGGGATCGGGTCACGGGTGCCAGGTGTGCCGTACCGGGATGTCCGGCCGTCCACCGGCGGATGAGCGGCGGGCGCCGATCATGTGACGCTCCGGCGGGCATTCCGTTGCAGTTATATAGCCGATCAGGTATGTTCGTGGGGTGACGTTCGAGGTGCTCGCCGAGCCCGCCCGCCGCCGGATCCTGGACCTGCTCCGGGAGCGGCCGCGGTCGGTCGGCGAGCTGACCGCGGAGCTCGGCCTCTCCCAGCCCGGCACGTCCAAGCACCTGCGGGTGCTGCGCGAGGCCGGGCTGGTGCGCGTGCGCGCGGAGGCCCAGCGCCGCTGGTACGAGCTCGACCCGGCGCCGCTCGCCGCGGTCGACGCCTGGCTGGCGCCCTACCGCTGGATGTGGGACGACCGGTTCGACGCCCTCGAACGCCACCTCGACCGCACCGTGGACGCTCCCGAGGAGGCCCCGTGACCCCGACCCTGTCCACCACCGCAGGCGGACGCTCCGTCCTGCGCATGGAGCGACGACTGGCCCACCCGCCCGAGCGGGTCTGGCCCGCCCTGCTGGAGCCCGAGCGGCTCGCGACCTGGTTCCCCACGACCGTGACGATCGAGCCGCGCGTCGGGGGCGCCGTCGAGTACGGGTTCGGCGGCCCGGGCACCGTCACCGACCTCGACCCGCCCCGCCTGGTCGCCTACACCTGGGAGACCGACCACCTGCGCTGGGAGCTGTCGGCCGACGGCACGGGCAGCCTGCTCGTCCTCGTGCACACGTTCGACGACCGCGCCGGGGCGGCGAGCTTCGCGGCGGGGTGGGACGGCTGCCTCGACGCCCTCGACGGGGTGCCGCCGGGGGACCACGAGGCCCGCCACGAGCGCCACCTCGTCGACCTCGGGCTGCTGGAGCCCGGTGTCGCCGAGACCCCGCACGGCCGCGAGGCCCGGCTGGAGCGCCAGCTGCTGCACCCGGCCGACGTCGTCTGGCCGGCCCTGCGCCGCCTGGTGGACGGCGCCGTGCGGGAGTCCCGCGAACCGGCGCTGCTGGAGGTCGACCTCGCGCCCGGCCGCGAGCGCTGGGAGCTGAGGGAGGGCACCGGGCACGGCGCCCGGCTGGTGCTCGTCCGCACCGGCACGGGGGAGGGGTCGCGGGACGCGGCCGCGGCCGCCGTCGTCGCGCGGGTGGAGGAGCTGCTGGCGGCGGTGCGGTCCGGCACGGGTCAGGGACGCGTCGTCCCCGACCCCCAACCTCAGGGATGACGCATCCCCCACCCGGTCAGCAGTGGGGGGCGGTGCCGTCCACCACCACGTCGGCGCGCTCCCGGGTGCCCTCGGCGGCGAAGTGGACCTCCTCCTGGGCGGCCCAGCGCTCCCAGTGCGGGCGGTAGGCCTCGCCGTCGCGGGCGATGCCCCGCCGGAACCGCACGTCGCGGGGGGCCTCCACCCACACCAGCAGCACGGCGTGCTCGGCGATCACCCTGGCCCCGCTGCTCACGCCCTCGACGACGAGCACGGGCGGGCGGCCGACCCGCACGACCTCGGCCGGCGCGTCCCGGTCCCAGTCCCAGCGGCGGTAGGCCGCGTCCCGCCCGGCGCACAGCGGGGCGATCACGCCGGCGTGCAGCAGCGGCACGGCGTCGGCCAGGCCGTCCCAGCCGGGGTAGACGTCGTCCAGGTGCAGCACCGGCGCCCCGAGGGCGGCGCCCAGACGCCCCGCGAGGGTGGTCTTGCCCGAGCCCGACGGCCCGTCGACGCACGCGAGCCGGGTGGCCCCGCACCGCGGCGGGGCCGCCCGGACCCGGGCGGCGAGCTCAGCGACCGGCGGTGTACCCGGCGAACTTCTCACGCAGCGTCTTCTTCGAGAACTTGCCGACGCTGGTCTTGGGCACCTCGTCGATGAACTCCACGGCGTCGGGGAGCCACCACTTCGCCACCCGCGGCTCCAGGTGGGCGATGACCTCCTCGGCGGTGAGCGTCTCCCCCGGCTTGACGACGACGCAGGCGAGCGGGCGCTCCACCCACTTCTCGTGCGGGATGGCGATGACCGCGGCCTCGGCGACCTTGGGGTGCGCCATGATCTCGTTCTCCAGCTCCACCGAGCCGATCCACTCGCCGCCGGACTTGATGAGGTCCTTCGTGCGGTCGACCAGCCGGACGAAGCCGTAGCGGTCGACGGAGGCGACGTCGCCGGTGCGCAGCCAGCCGTCCTCGGTGAACTGCGCGCCCTCGCCCTCGCCGCGGTAGTACTCCTTGGCGATCCACGGCCCGGCGGCCTGCACCTCGCCGGTGGCGGTGTCGTCCCAGGGCTGCACCTGACCGGACTCGGGGTCGACGATCCGGATGTCGACGAGCGGCACCGCCTGCCCCTGCCGCGCCCGCACGTCCGCCTTGGCGTCCTCGTCGAGGGCGTCGTGCTGGCTGCGCAGCGTGGACATCGTCGCGATCGGGCTGGTCTCGGTCATGCCCCAGGCGTGCAGCATCGGGACGCCGATGGCGTGGCGGTAGGCCTCCGACAGCGCGCGCGGCACGGCCGACCCGCCGCAGAGGATCGCGCGCAGCGCCGACAGGTCGTGGTCGGCCAGCAGCGGCTGCATCCCCATCCAGATGGTGGGGACACCTCCGGTGACGGTGACGCGGTGGCGCTCGAGCAGCCCGACGATGGCCTGCGGCGTCATCTGCGGGCCCGGGAACACGATGTCGGTGCCGGCGAGCAGGCAGCCGTAGGGCAGGCCCCAGGCGTTGGCGTGGAACATCGGGACGACCGGCAGGACGACGTCGCGCTCGGACAGGGCGGCACCGTCGGCGATCAGCGTGATGAGCGAGTGCAGGACCGCGGAGCGGTGGCTGTAGACCACGCCCTTCGGGTTGCCCGTGGTGCCGGAGGTGTAGCACATCGCGGCGGCGCTGTTCTCGTCCTCGATGACGAACTCGCCGGTGAACGGCTCGGCCGCGGCGAGCAGCTCCTCGTAGTCGTGCCAGCCCTCGGGGACGGCGACGTCGGCACCGTCGTCGATCACGACGTAGTGGCGGACCGTGTCGAGCTTGTCGGTCAGCGGCTGCAGGAGCGGGATCAGCGAGCGGTCGACGAAGACGACCTCGTCCTCGGCGTGGTTGGCGATGTAGACGAGCTGCTCGGGGAACAGGCGGATGTTCAGGGTGTGCAGGACCCGGCCGGTGCAGGGCGCGGCGAGGTAGAGCTCGAGGTGCCGGCCGGTGTTCCAGCAGAAGGTGCCGACGCGCCCGTCCGCCGAGATCCCCAGCGTGTCCAGCGCGGTGGCGAGCCTGCGCACCCGCTGCGCCCACTCGGCCACGGTCGTGCTGCTCTCGCCCGACGCCTCCGCCGTGACGATCCTCTTGTGGCCGAAGTACTGCTCGGCGCGGTGGAACACGTGGGGCAGGGCCAGCGGACGGTCCTGCATGAGTCCGAGCATCGGTGCTCCATCAGGGGTGACGTGTGCGGTGGGTCACCGGCGAAACTACCGGGACGGACGGATGTCGGCCACGGGCCCGCCGGCCCGGTTGCGGATAGGCTCGACCGCCGTGACCCCCGCCCGCGACCAGGCTGCCGTCTGCCTCGACGTGGGTTCCACCTGGACCAAGGCCGTGCTGGTGCACCCGGACGGGGCGCTGGCGGGCTTCGCCGAGCACCCGACGACCGTCGCCGACGTCCTCGCCGGGGTGGACGCCACGGTCCGCGCGGTCACCGCCACCGGCCGCGACGAGAGCCCCGAGGTGCTGGCCTGCTCCTCGGCGGGCGGCGGGCTGCGGCTCGCCGTCGTCGGCACCGAGCGCCTCGCGGCCACCGAGGCGGGCCACCGCGTCGCCTGCACCACGGGCGCGCACGTCGTGTTCGTGCACGCGGGCCCGCTGGAGCCGGCCGACGTGCGGGCCCTGCGCGACGCGCGGCCCGGGGTCGTGCTGCTGATGGGCGGCGCCGACGGCGACGACCCGGCGGGGCTGCTGCACAACGCGGGCCGCCTCGCCCGTTCCCGGGTCCGGCCGCCGATCGTGCTCGCGGGCAACGTGGCCGCCCGCGAGGACGCGCTGGCCCTGCTCAAGGCGACCGGGCGCACCGTCGTGCCCTGCGACAACGTCTCGCCCGAGCCCGGCATGGTGCTGCCCGACCCGGTCCGCGCCGCCCTGGCGTCGCTGTACCGGCGGCACGCGCTGGGCGGGCGCGGGCCCGCCGTGGCGCCCCGGTTCCGCCGGCTGGTGCGCACCGTGACCCCGGACGCGGTCGGGCGCGGCACCGCCGAGCTCGCCAGGGTGCTGGGCCGCGGCGTGCTCGTCGTCGACGTCGGGTGCGCGACGACCGGCGTCCACTCGGTGGCCCCGGACGGCCAGTCGCACCGCACCGTCGAGGGCGACCTCGGGGTGCGCGCCGCCGCGGGCGGGGTGCTGGTCGAGGGGCAGGCGGAGGGGCTCGTCGACCCGGTGGAGGCGGACCTCCTCGGGCCGACGGTCGCCCGGATGGCCGGCGAGGTCGGCTACGTGCCGAGCAGCCCCGGCAGCGCCGCGGAGGACCGGCGGGTGGCCGCGCTGGCCGCCGTCGTCGCCGTGCGGCGGCACGTGCGGGTCACCGGCCCCGGGGAGGCGCCCGCGGTGGTCGTCCTGTCCGGCGGGGTGTTCCGGCGCTCGGGGGCGGGCCCGGCGTCGGTCGTCGCGACGCTGCGCGCCGATCCCGAGCTCGCGCCCGTGCTCGACGGGGCCGCCGTGCTCGTCGACTCCGACTTCACCGTCGCCCCGGCCGGGCTGCTGGCCGCCCGGGGCCGTGGGGCCGCCGCGCAGGCGCTGCTGCGCGATCACCTGCTCGGCTGAGCGGCGGGCGTCGGTCCGCGCACACCGACTGGACACGAGCTGCCCGGTCCGGGGATGCTGGGAGGTGAGCCGGGACCGAGAGGCGCTGCGACGGACCGCGAGTCCGCCACGCTCGGTCGTGTCCGGCGTTCCGACCAGAAGGGCGCCTCCCGATCACAGGGAGGCGCACCCCTCGTGTCGCCCACATCCCGCCTTGAGGAGGCGTAGCACACCCATGTCCGTGGAGACCACGAACAGCCGTCTGCAGACCGTCGGCGATCTCGACTTCGCCGTCGCCGACCTGTCGCTGCACGAGTTCGGCCGCAAGGAGATCCGGCTGGCGGAGCACGAGATGCCCGGCCTGATGGAGCTGCGCAGGGAGTACGCCGAGGCCCGCCCGCTGCACGGCGCCCGCATCGCCGGCTCGCTGCACATGACCGTGCAGACCGCCGTGCTGATCGAGACGCTCGTCTCGCTGGGCGCCGAGGTGCGCTGGGTGAGCTGCAACATCTTCTCCACCCAGGACCACGCGGCCGCGGCCGTCGTCGTCGGGCCGCACGGCACCCCGGAGGCGCCGCAGGGCGTGCCGGTGTTCGCCTGGAAGGGCGAGACGCTCGAGGAGTACTGGTGGGCCACGGAGCAGCTCTTCCTCTTCCGTGACGAGAACGGCGCGGTCGTCGGCCCGAACATGATCCTCGACGACGGCGGCGACGCCACGCTGCTCGTGCACAAGGGCGTGGAGTACGAGAAGACCGGCGTCGTGCCGACCGTCGAGGACGACGACCTGACCGTCTCCCACGAGTACCGCGTCATCCTCGACACGCTGCGCCGCTCGCTGGCCGCCGACCCGCAGCGCTGGACCACGGTCGCCTCCGACATCCGGGGCGTCACCGAGGAGACCACCACCGGCGTGCACCGGCTCTACCAGCTCGCCGAGCAGGGCCAGCTGCTGTTCCCGGCGATCAACGTCAACGACTCGGTCACCAAGAGCAAGTTCGACAACACCTACGGCATCCGCCACTCGCTCATCGACGGCCTCAACCGGGCCACCGACGTGCTGATCGGCGGCAAGGTGGCGCTGGTCTGCGGGTTCGGCGACGTCGGCAAGGGCTCGGCCGCCGCGCTGGCCGGGCAGGGCGCCCGCGTGATCGTCTCCGAGGTCGACCCGATCTGCGCGCTCCAGGCGCTGCTGCAGGGCTACCAGGTCACCACGCTGGACCAGGTGATCGACAAGGCCGACATCGTCGTCACCACCACCGGCAACAAGGACATCATCACCGTCGAGGCGATGTCCCGGATGAAGCACCAGGCGATCGTCGCCAACGTGGGCCACTTCGACAACGAGATCGACGTGGCGGGCCTGGGCCGCGTGCCCGGCATCATCCGGATCAACATCAAGCCGCAGGTCGACGAGTGGGTCTTCCCCGACGGCCACTCGATCATCCTGCTGTCCGAGGGCCGGCTGATGAACCTCGGCAACGCCACCGGGCACCCGTCGTTCGTGATGAGCAACAGCTTCTCGAACCAGGTGATCGCGCAGGTCGAGCTGTTCACCAAGCACGAGGAGTACAACAAGGACGTCTACCGGCTGCCGAAGGTCCTCGACGAGAAGGTCGCGAGGATCCACGTGCTGGCGCTGGGCGGGGAGCTCACCAAGCTCACCAAGGACCAGGCCGAGTACATCGGCGTCGACGTCGAGGGGCCGTTCAAGCCGGAGCACTACCGGTACTGAGTCCCGTGCGTGGACACGGCCGCCCCGGTGGCCGTGTCCACGCACGAGCGCCGGAGGCGCCCATGCTCTTCCCCCGCGGTGACGGCGACGGCTGGGCCCGTTGCGCGGCCGGGCACCGGCACTGGGGCCTGTTCGGCGCCGCCGGGCTGCTGGTGCGCTCCGGCGGCGCGGTGCTGCTGCAGCACCGCGCCGAGTGGAGCCACCACGGCGGCACCTGGGGCATCCTCGGCGGCGCCCGCCACCGCGCCGAGAGCGCCGCGGCGGCCGCCGCCCGCGAGGCCGCGGAGGAGGCCGGCCTCGACCCGGCCGACTACACCGTCACCGGCGAGTCGGTCGACGACCACGGCGGCTGGAGCTACACGACGGTGCTCGCGCACGCCGTGGAGCGGGTGACGCTCACCGCGCTGACGGCCGAGACGCTCGCCGTCGCCTGGGTGCCGGTCGACGAGGTGACGGCGCTGCCGCTGCACCCGGGCTTCGCCGCCACCTGGCCCGCGCTGCGCTCCCGCTGACCCGGCCGGCCCGGTCCGCCGGGTCGAGGGCGGGCGGGCGCGCGCCCGCCCGGTAGCGTCCGGCCCGTGTTCCCGGGGTTCGAGCAGGTGCGGGTGGACGTCGACGGCGTGATGGTGCACGCCCGCACCGCGGGGGACGGCCCGCCGCTGCTGCTCCTGCACGGCTTCCCGCAGTCGCACGTCATGTGGCACCCGATCGCGCCCGCCGACGCTGCACCTCTACGACCACGTCGACCAGGCCTGGGCCACGGCGTACTACCACTGGTTCTTCTTCCTGCAGCCCGTCGCGGAGCACCTGATCGGGCTGGACCCGCTGGGCTACCTGCACACCCTGCTCGGCGGGTGGGGCAGCGGCCTGGGCGCGTTCGCCCCCGAGGCCGTCGCGGAGTACGAGCGCGGCTTCGCCGACCCGGCGGCGCGGCACGCGATGATGGAGGACTACCGGGCGGGCGCCTCCGTCGACCTAGAGCACGACCGGGCCGACCTGGACCGGCGCGTCGAGGTGCCGCTGCTGGCGCTGTGGGGGGAGCACAGCGTCGTCGCGCGCAGCCCGGTCGACCCGCTCGACGTGTGGCGGGAGCGGGCCATCGACGTCCGCGGGGCCACCGTCGCGGCCGGGCACTTCGTCGTCGAGGAGCAGCCCGCGGCCACCCTCGCGGCGCTGGAGCGGTTCCTGTGGGACGGCTGATCGTCGTCGAGGGCGTCGACGGCGCCGGCAAGCGCACGCTGACCGACGCCCTGTGCGCGGCGTTCGGCGCGGCGGGCGCGCGGGTGGACCGGCTGGCGTTCCCCCGCTACGGCCACGACGTGCACGCCGACCTCGTGCGCGACGCGCTGTACGGCCGCCTCGGCGACCTGTCGGACTCGGTGCACGGGATGGCCGTGCTCTACGCGCTGGACCGCCGCGCCGCCGCCGACGACCTGCGCGCCCGGCTCGGCGCTCACGACGCCGTCCTCGTCGACCGCTACGCCGCCTCGAACGCCGCCTACGGCGCGGCCCGCCTGCACCAGGACGCCGGGGGCGGCTTCGCCGCGTGGGTGCGCGCGCTGGAGATCGACCGGTTCGGCATCCCGGTACCCGACCACCACCTGCTGCTCGCCGTGCCGCAGGCCGTCGCCGCCGAACGCGCCGCCCACCGCGAGCGCACCGAGACCGGCCGCGAGCGGGACCGGTTCGAGGCCGACGACGGCCTGCAGCGGCGCACCGGCGAGGTCTACGCGGGCCTCGCGGCGTCGGGGTGGCTCGCCCCGTGGACCGTGCTCGACGGCGCGGCCGGGGTGGACGCCACCGCGCTCGCCGGCCGGCTCCTGTCCTAGACCCCGGCGGCCGCGGGCCGTGGGCGAGGCCCGTGCGGGCGCGTGACCAGGGGGTGCCATGCTGGCGGGATGAAGTCGCGGGTACTGGTGGTCGACGACGACCCGGCGCTGGCCGAGATGCTCACCATCGTGCTGCGGGGCGAGGGGTTCGACACGGCCGTGGTCGCCGACGGCACGCGGGCGCTGCCCGCCGTGCGTGAGCTGCGCCCGGACGTGGTGCTGCTGGACCTGATGCTCCCCGGCATGAACGGCATCGACGTGTGCCGGGCCATCCGCACCGAGTCCGGCGTGCCGATCGTCATGCTCACGGCCAAGAGCGACACCGTCGACATCGTGCTCGGGCTGGAGTCCGGCGCCGACGACTACGTCGTGAAGCCGTTCAAGCCCAAGGAGCTCGTCGCCCGGATCCGGGCGCGGGTGCGGCGCACCGAGACCGAGCCCGCCGAGCAGCTGTCCATCGGCGACGTCACCATCGACGTGCCCGCCCACCAGGTCCAGCGCGACGGCGTCCCGATCGCGCTCACGCCCCTGGAGTTCGACCTGCTCGTGGCGCTGGCCCGCAAGCCGCGGCAGGTGTTCACCCGGGAGGTGCTGCTGGAGCAGGTGTGGGGCTACCGGCACGCCGCCGACACCCGGCTGGTGAACGTGCACGTCCAGCGCCTGCGCTCGAAGGTCGAGCGCGACCCCGAGCACCCCGAGGTCGTGCTCACCGTCCGCGGGGTGGGATACAAGGCCGGCCCCCCGTGAGGACATGACCGCCGCGGTGCGCCGCGCGTCCGAGCAGGCCCGCCGGGTCGCCGCGGAGCTCGGCGAGATCGCGGGCGCGGTGTGGCGGCGCAACCTCGCGATCCGCGTCGTCACCAGCACGCTCGCCCTGTCCACGGCCGTCGTCCTGGTGCTGGGGCTGGTGCTGCAGACCCAGATCGCCGACCGGCTCGTCCGCGGCAAGCAGGACGACACGCTGCTGCGCTTCCAGTCCGGGGTCGCGCTGCTGGAGCGCGATCTGTCCGGCGTCGACCCGGACCGCGACGGCGCGGCCGGGGAGTTCAACAACGCCCTGGCCAGGGTGACCGACGCCAGCCTGGAGTCCGAGCAGGCCGCTCCGACGGCGGGAGAGTTCCGCGCCGTGCTCACCACCGGCGGCGACGAGGGCGAGCAGGTGTCGGCGGGGCCCGTCGAGGACGTGCCGGCCGACCTGCGCGAGCAGGTGGTCGGCGGGGCGCTCGCGTTCCAGTACTGGACCGTGCGCGACGGCGACGTCGCCGTGCCGACGCTGATCCTCGGCCAGCCGGTGCGCACCGCGGGCACCCGCGTCGTCGAGTTCTACATGCTGTTCCCGCTCGACGCGGAGCGCCGCACCCTCGGGCTGGTGCAGAGCACGCTGATCGTCGGCGGGCTGCTCCTGCTGCTCCTGCTCGCCGCGATCGCGAGCCTGGTGACGCGGCAGGTCGTGCGCCCGGTGCGGGAGGCCGCCGACATCGCCGAGCGGTTCGCCGACGGCCACCTCGACGAGCGCTTGCCCGTGCGCGGCGACGACGAGCTGGCGCGCCTGGGCGAGTCCTACAACGAGATGGCCACGAGCATCCAGAACCAGATCCGCCAGCTCGAGGAGTTCGGCGCGCTGCAGCGCCGCTTCACCTCCGACGTGAGCCACGAGCTGCGCACCCCGCTGACGACGGTGCGGATGGCCGCCGACGTGCTGCACGCCTCCCGGGAGCACCTGCTCCCGGCGCTGCGCCGCAGCTCGGAGCTGCTGGTCACCGAGCTGGACCGGTTCGAGGCGCTGCTCGCCGACCTGCTGGAGATCAGCAGGCTGGACGCGGGCGTCGCGGAGCTGGTGGCCGACCGCGTCGACCTGCGCACGGTGGTCCTGCGCGCCGTCGACTCCGTGCGCGGCATCGCCGACGACGCCGGCACCGCGCTGGAGCTGGACCTGCCCGAGGGCCTGTACGCCGAGGTCGACCCGCGCCGCGTCGAGCGGATCGTGCGCAACCTCGTCGCCAACGCCGTCGACCACGGGGAGGGGCGCCCGGTGCAGGTCCGGATCGCCGGCGACTCCGACACCGTCGCGGTGCTGGTGCGCGACCACGGCGTCGGCCTGCGCCCGGGCGAGGCGGGCCTGGTGTTCAACCGCTTCTGGCGGGCCGAGGAGAGCCGCGCCCGGCGCAGCGGCGGCAGCGGGCTGGGCCTGTCGATCAGCATCGAGGACGCCCGGCTGCACGGCGGCTGGTTGCAGGCCTGGGGCATGCCCGGCGAGGGGTCGGCGTTCCGGCTGACGCTGCCCCGCCGGGCCGGGGGGAGCGTCGTCGCGAGCCCGCTGCCGCTGGGCCCCGAGCCCGAGCGGGGCGACCCGGGGACGGCGGGCTCCGTGCCGACCCCGCCGCGCGGCCGGCCGATCGTCGGGCGCGACCCCGATCCCGGCCCCGATCCCGCCGCCTCCGATCACCCCGCCCACGATCCCGCCGCCCACGATCCCGCCGCCCCCGACCCCGATGCCGCCGACCCGGACCGGGCCGGCGTCGACCGGTCCGACCACGACGGGGCGTTGCGGTGAGGGCCCGCCGCGCCGCGGGCGCGCTGGCGTTGCTGCTGGCCTGCGCGGGCCTCGCGGGGTGCGCCACGGTGCCCTCGGAGTCGCCGGTGCAGATCCTGCGGCGGGTCACCGCGGGCGAGGAGGGCGAGCCGCCCCCCGGCCCGGCCGACGGGATCGACCCCCTGGGCCTGGTGCGCACGTTCGTCGAGGCCTCGGCGAGCAGCGCCGACCAGCACGCCGCCGCCCGCCAGTTCCTCGCCGACCCCGCCCAGGACTGGGACGACGGCGCGAGCCTGACCGTCCTGGACTCGCTGTTCGACACCGTCCCGGCCCCCGGCGCGCCCGACCCCAGCACCGGGGTCACCCGGGTCCGGATCCGCGGCACCGCCGTGGGGCGGCTGTCCTCCTCCGGCTCGTTCGAGCCGGGGCAGGGGCCGGTGCAGTCCGACGTCACCCTGGTGCGCTCGGCGGCCGGGCAGTGGCGGATCTCGGAGCTGCCCGCGGGCGTGCTCGTCCCGCTGCAGTACTTCCGGGAGGAGTACCGCCCGGTGCGCACCTGGTTCGTCGACCCGGCGCGCCGCCTCGCCGTGCCCGACCAGCGGCACATCCCGGCGTTCCCGCAGGCCGCGCAGGTCAGCCGGGTCCTGGACCTGCTGCTCGCCGGCCCGTCCGGCGCGGCGCTGGGCTCGGTCACCTCGCAGCTGCAGCAGGCCGGGCTGCGCTCCAACGTGGGGCAGGGCGAGAACGGCGAGGTGGTCGTCGACCTCACGCAGGTGGGGGAGCTCGACGACGTCGGGCGCCGCCTGCTCGCCGCGCAGGTGGTGCTCTCCCTGGCCGAGGTCAACGTGCAGCGGGTGCGGCTGCTCGTGGACGGCATCCCGCTGCTGGCGGACCGGCCGGTGCTCACCCGCGACGACGTCGCCGACCTCAACGCCGACGTCCAGCCCGGCGCCGACGTGCCCGCACTCGTCGCCGCGGGCGGGCGGCTGCGCGCGCTGGCGGCGGTCGGCGGGGCGCAGGAGCTCGCCGGGCCCGTCGGCGACGGGACCTACGACATCGAGTCCGCGGCGTCGTCCGTGGACGGCAGCAGGCTCGCCGCGGTCACCCGCTTCGAGGGCAGGCGCCAGCTGCTGGTCGGGGGCGGGGCCGAGGGCGGCGTGGCCACGGTCGGGCTCACGGCCGGGTCGATGACGCGGCCGTCCTGGTCCCCGGCCGGGTCCGAGGTGTGGACCGTCCTCGACGGGTCGGTGGTCGCCAGGGTGCTGGTGGACGGCGCCGTCCGCACCGGCCAGGTCAACGCCGACGAGCTCGTCGCGCTCGGGCCGGTGCAGGACCTGCGGCTCTCCCGCGACGGGATGCGCGTGGCCGCGGTCGTCGACGGCGGGCTGTGGACGGGCGCGGTCACCCGCAGCGTCGACGGCGAGGTCGCCATCCGCAACGTCCGGCGGCTGCGGCCCGCGGACCTGACCGAGGTCGTCGCCGTCGACTGGCGGGCCTCGGAGTCGCTCGTCGTCGTCACCCGCCGGCCGGACCGGCTCGTCGTCCAGGTCACGGTGGACGGGCTGCAGCTGAGCACCCAGCTGGTGAACAACCTGACCCCGCCGCTCACGGCCGTGGCCGCGGCCCCCAACCGGCCGCTGCTGGTCACCGACCAGAGCGGGGTGTGGAGCTTCGGGGGCGGCCAGCAGGACGCCTGGCGGCAGGTGCTCGGCGGCGCCCCCGAGGCGAAGCCGCAGTACCCGGGCTGACCCGCCCCGGGGTTGCAGCAAAGCCACTTTCACGCCACCTCGTTGCGGGAAAGTGGCTTTGCTGCAACGGGGTTCGCCGTTCCCGCCCGCCCGCCCCGCGCGGCGGGGATGCTGGGCCGGTGCGGGGACACCTGGCGGCGCTCGTGGACCTCGTCCTGCCGGCCGACTGCGCGGGGTGCGGGGCGCCCGCCGCGCCGTGGTGCGCGGCCTGCGCGCCCGAGATCGGTCCGGCGCGCGCCGTGCCGGTGCCCGGCGGGCCGCCGGTCGTCGCCGCCGGGGCGTACGC
>JAPLAT010000079.1 GCA_026393175.1 Pseudonocardiales bacterium | reverse complement strand
GGGGAGCGCCGCCCCCCGGCCCGCCCGGCGGGTGGGGCCCGCCGCCGCAGCAGGGCGGGCCGTGGGGCCCGCCGCCGGGCCAGCAGCCCCCGCCGGGCCAGCAGCCCCAGTGGGGTCCCGGGTACCCGCCGCTGCCGGGGCCGTCCGGCGCCCGGCGCCGCTCCCGGCTGCCGCTGGTGCTCGGCGGCGTGCTCGTGGTGCTGCTCGCCGTCGCGGCGATCCTCGCGTTCGTCACGCCCGGGTTCCTGCGCAGCACGGTGTTCGACACTGCGGCGCTGCAGAGCGGCGTGCAGCGGGTGCTCACCGAGGACTACCAGTACTCCGGGGTCGGGGAGGTCCGCTGCGGCACCGCGGGGGAGATCCTGCGCGTGGAGACCGGCGTCCAGTTCACCTGCTCCACCACCATCGACGGCGCCCCGGCGACGATCCCGGTGCGCGTCACCAGCGACTCCGGCGACTACGAGGTGAGCCGCCCCCTGTGACGGCGGTCCGGGTCCTCGCCGAGGACGAGTACCGCGCCGCCCACCGGCTGTTCGCCGGGGCGCTGCTGCAGGACGCGGCCGACGACGCCGGCTGGGAGCGCACCCGCCCGAGCTACCCGCCCGGCCGGGTGCTCGGCGTCGACGTCGACGGGGAGCTGGCGGGCACCGCGATGTCGTTCGCGGTCCGCACGGCCGTCCCCGGCGGGGCGGCGCTGCCCACCGCCGCGGTCACCCGCGTCGGTGTGCGGGCCGACCGCACCCGCCGCGGCCTGCTCTCGGCGCTGATGGCCCGCCTGCTCGCCGACGCCCGCGCGTCCGGGGAGGTGCTGGCGTCGCTGCGGGCCAGCGAGGCGCGCATCTACGGCCGCTTCGGCTACGGCACGGCCACCCGCGGCCGCGCGGTCGCCGTCCGCACCGGCGGCGGGCTGCGCGCTACGGCCCCGGCGGGCGGCACCGTCCGGCTGGTCACCGGCGACGCCGTCGTCCCGACGCTCGCCGCCGTGCACGACGCGCTGGCCCTGCGCCGCGCCGGCGGGATCACCCGGCCGCGGCCGTGGTGGGCGGGCACGGTCGGGCGGCGCCTGGACCGGTGGTTCCTCGCGGCCGTGCACCGCGGCCCCGCGGGCGACGACGGGTTCGCGGTGGCGGCGGCGGGCGACGGCGGGTTCGTCGAGCGGACCCTGCGCGTCCTGGACCTGCACGCCGGCGACGACGCGGCCGCGGCCGGGCTGTGGCGGTTCCTGCTCGGGCTCGACCTGGCCGCGCGGGTGGAGGCCGACCTGCGCCCGCTCGACGAGCCGCTGGACCTGCTGCTCGCCGACCCGCGCGACGTCACCGTCACCGGCGAGGCCGACGAGACCTGGCTGCGCCTCGTCGACGTGCCCGCGGCCCTGGCCGCCCGTTCGTGGGGCGCGGCGCCCGCCGTGCGGATCGCGGTGCACGACCGCCTGCTGCCGGGGAACACCGGCGTGTACCGGATCGACCCGGACGGGGTCGAGCGCACCGCCCCGGACGGGCCCGCCGACCTCGAGTGCGACGCCGCGGCCCTGGCAGCGGCCTACCTGGGCGACCGGGCGCCGTCGCGGCTGGCCGCCACCGGCTGGTGGCGGGTGCACTCCGCGGCGGCGCTCCCCGCCGCCGACGCGCTGTTCGCCACCGGCGCCGTGCCGTGGTGCGGGACCTTCTTCTGAACCTTCTCCGCAACCGCTGTAACCCCCGGCGCCCCGGCGGCGTCCTCCCTGGTGACGGTCAACGGCCGAGCTGGTCCTTGAGGGAGGTGCGCGCGCGGTGGATCCACACCTTGACGCTGTTCAGCGGGGCGCCCATCACCTCGGCGACCTGCGCGTAGGACATGCCGCCCACCCACAGGAGCAGCGCCTCGCGGTGCTTCTCGGGCACCTTCTCCAGGGCGGCCTGCACGGTGAGGGTCTCCACCAGGACGTCCGCGAACGGGGCGGCCTGGTTGTCCCGGGGGCGCTCGTCGAGGTCGTCCAGACCCAGGTCGGGTCGCCTGCCGCGGGCCCGGATCACGCTCAGGGCCGCGTTGCGGGCGATGGAGAACACCCACGCGCCGAAGGGGCAGCGGCCCTCGAAGCGGTGCAGGTTGCGCCAGACCGCGATCTGGGCCTCCTGCAGGGCGTCGGCCGCGTCGGCGCGGTTGCCGGTGAGGCGCAGACACAGCGCGTGCGCCTGCCGCTCGGCGCCCGCCCAGAGCGTGCGGAACGCCTGCTGGTCGCCCGCCATCGCGGCGGCGACGAGCGCGGCCTCGTCGGGGGCGTCGGCCTGGGGGTCGTCGACACCGCCGTCGAGGACCGGTTCGGGAAACGGACCGGGGGTCATGGCCCTCCTGCACGTCGGGTGGGGCATCGTAAGAGTCGCATGATGGCCGAGGAGTGATACAGATGAGTGACGGGATCCGGGACGAGCTGCGCGAGCTGCTCTTCGACACCGCGCCGCCGCCCGCGGTGGACACCGACGCGATGTTCGCGCGGACCTTCGCGGCCGACGGCGCCGACGGCGCCGACCTGCTGCCGCCGGACGGGCTGTTCGACCTGCCCGCCGACGACCCGGCCGACGAGCTGCCGCTCGACGACGCCGCCCTCGACGCCGGGTACGACCCGGGCGAGGACCTGCTCGACGGCACGGCCGACGGTGCGGGCGACGACACCGGCGACGACCTGGCCGCCGACGACCTCGGGGTCGACGACGGGCACTGGGCGAGCGGAGAGGACCCCGACACCGGCGACGCCGGCACGCCGGACGCGCCCTTCGACGACCACGGCACCGGCGCGAGCTGGTGAGCGCGGGCGGGACCGACCCGCTCGCGGCGCTGCGCGACCTGTGCCGCGACGGCGCGGCGCGGGCCCACGACGCGGGCCTGAGGGCCGAGCTGGTCTCCATCGGCCGCCAGCTCGACAGCCCGCTGCAGCTCGCCGTGGCGGGGGCGGTCAGCGCCGGCAAGTCCACGCTGATCAACGCGGTGCTGCGCCGCGCGGTCGCCCCGGCCGACGCGGGGGAGTGCA
>JAPLAT010000402.1 GCA_026393175.1 Pseudonocardiales bacterium | reverse complement strand
GGCCGGGCAGGATCTCCTGGAGCTTGCCGTAGGCGATGAGCGAGCCCCAGAACGACACCGAGCCGATGATCGCCGCGAACAGCGACGCCACGATCACGTAGCCGGGCTCGCCGCTGAAGGACCCGGTGGTCCGGAACTCCGACCACGCGATGAGCGCCACCGCGCCGCCGCCGACGCCGTTGAACAGCGCGACCATCTGCGGCATCGCCGTCATCTTCACCTGGCGCGCCGACGGCACGCCCAGCGCCGTGCCGACGACGAGGCCGACGATGATCAGCACCCAGTTGAACTGCACCTGCAGCAGCGTCGCGCCGACCGCCAGCGTCATGCCGACGGCGGCGATCTTGTTGCCGCGCACGGCCGTCTTCGGGCCGGTCAGCCCCATCAGGCCGTAGATGAACAGGCCGAACGAGATGATGTAGAGGAGCGGAACGACGACGTCCATCACTCTCCGCCCTTCTTGCCCTTGAACATGCCGAGCATGCGGTCGGTGACGAGGAAGCCGCCGACGACGTTGATCATGCCGAACGCGATCGCGACGACCAGGATGATCTGGTCGCCGACCGACGGGTTCTCCAGGCTCCCCAGCACGATGAGGCCGCCGAGCAGCACGATGCCGTGGATGGCGTTCGTGCCCGACATCAGCGGCGTGTGCAGGGTGTTGGGCACCTTCGAGATGACGGCGAAGCCGACGAAGCCGGCCAGCACCAGGATCGCGATGTTGGCGAGCAGGCCCGACGAGCCCGCCTCCGTCGCCTCGGCGGCGAGGACCAGGGTGTCCATCACGCCTCCTTCCTCGTGACGCAGGACTTCGCCAGGACCTCGTCGTCCCAGTCGGGCGCGAGCGCGCCGTCGGACAGCATCAGCTCCAGCAACGCGGAGACGTTGCGGCTGTAGAGCTCCGAGGCGTGCTCGGGCATGGTGGCGGGCAGGTTGAGCGGCGAGGCGATCGTGACGTCGTGCTTCACGACGATCTCGCCGGGCTCGGTGAGCTCGCAGTTGCCGCCGCTCTCCCCGGCCATGTCGACGACGACGCTGCCCGGCCGCATCCCCTCCACCGCGTGCGCCGTGACGAGCGTGGGGGCCTTGCGGCCCGGGACGTTCGCCGTGGTGATGACGACGTCGAAGCCGGTGATGGCCTCCTCCAGCCGCTTCTGCTGCTCGGCCCGCTCGTCGTCGGTGAGCTCGCGGGCGTAGCCGCCCTCGCCGACGGCCTCGATGCCCAGGTCGAGCCACTGCGCGCCGAGCGAGCGCACCTGGTCGGCGACCTCGGGACGCACGTCGTAGCCGGTGGTGCGGGCGCCGAGCCGCTTGGCGGTGGCAAGCGCCTGCAGGCCCGCGACGCCGACGCCCAGGATCAGGGCCTGGGCGGGCTTCACGGTGCCGGCGGCCGTGGTGAGCATGGGGAAGAAGCGGGTGGAGCGCTCGGCCGCGAGCAGCACGGCCTTGTAGCCGGCCACGCCCGCCTGCGAGGACAGCGCGTCCATCGACTGCGCGCGCGAGATCCGCGGCACCGACTCCATCGCGAACGCCGTGACCCCGCGCTCGCGCAGCGCCTCGACCGTCTCCGGGGACGTCAGCGGGGCGAGGAAGCCGATGAACGTGGAGCCGGGGCGGAGCCTGCCGATCTCCTCGGCGGTCGGCACCGCGACCTTGACGACGACGTCGCACGCCCACGCGTCGCCGATCATCGCGCCCGCCTCGGTGTAGAGCGCGTCGGGCATGAGCGCGCCGACCCCGGCGCCCGACTCCACGACGACCTCGACGCCGCGCCCGCGCAGCTTCTCCACGACCTTCGGCACCAGCGCCACGCGGCGCTCCCCCGCGCCCGTCTCCCGGGGCACGCCCACCGTCACCGGCCCGGGCGGCGACGTCGCCGCAACCTCTGCAGTCATGGGCGGAACCTAGCTCAGCGCTCCGCCGTCCGGGCCCGCCGTGTGATCAGTGTTGGGTCACGACCCGGGCCTCGACCGATTCAGCGGCCCGCCGCGCGGGTCAGTCCGCGGGCAGGGTGAGAATGCGCGGCCCGTCCTCGGTGACCGCGACGCTGTGCTCCCAGTGCACGGCCCGGCCGCCGTCGGCGGTGACCACCGTCCAGCCGTCCTCGAGCTCCCGGGTCTCCGGGTCGCCCGCCGTGAGCATCGGCTCGACGGCCAGCGCCATGCCCACCCGCAGCCGCGGGCCGTGCCCGGGCTCGCCGTGGTTGGGCAGGAACGGGTCCATGTGCATGGAGGTGCCGATGCCGTGCCCGCCGTACTCGGCGACGATCCCGTACTCGACGCCGTCACGCTCGCCCGCGGCGACGCAGGCCGACTGGACGGCGTGCGAGATGTCGGACAGCCGCCCGCCGGGCAGCACCGCGGCGATCCCGGCGTGCAGGGCGGCCTCGCACGCCGCGGACAGCCTGCGGTCGGCCTCGCTCACGGCCCCCACGAGGATCGTGACGGCCGAGTCGCCGTGCCAGCCGTCGAGGATGGCCCCGCAGTCGACGGAGACGAGGTCGCCGTCGCGCAGGACCTGGGCGGGCGAGGGGATGCCGTGCACGATCTGCTCGTTGACCGAGGCGCAGATCGAGGCGGGGTAGCCGTGGTAGCCGAGGAAGGACGGGACGGCGCCGCCGTCCCGGATCGTCTGCTCGGCCAGCGCGTCCAGCTCACCGGTGCTCACGCCCGGCTTCGCCAGCTCCACGACCGCGGCGAGCGTGCGGGCCACCAGCGCGCCGGAGGCCCGCATGGCCTCCAGCTCGCCGGCGGTCTTCAGCTCGATGTCCCGCCCGCGCAGGCGCGCGAGCATGCCGCGGACCCCTCCCCGACCCATGCGTTCCCGCCCCTCAGACGTCCTTCAGCGCGCCGAACACGCGCTCGGTGACCTCGTCGACCGGGCCGACGGCGTCCACGCTCACGAGCCGGTCGCGGTAGAACTCCAGCAGCGGGGCGGTGTCGTCGCGGTAGACCTGCTGGCGGCGGCGGATGACGTCCTCGGTGTCGTCGCTGCGCCCGCGCCCGAGCAGCCGCTGCACGACCACCTCGTCGGACACCGCGAACTCGACGACCGCGTCGAGGGCGAGGCCCTGCTCGTCGAGCAGCGCCTGCAGCGCCTCGGCCTGCGGCGCGGTGCGCGGGAAGCCGTCGAGGATGAACCCCTTGGCCGCGTCGGGCTCGCCGAACCGCTCGCGGACCATCGCGACCGTGACCTCGTCGGGCACGAGCTCGCCGGCGTCCATGTACTTCTGCGCCTCGACCCCGAGCGGGGTCTGCTCCTTGAGGTTCGCCCGGAACAGGTCGCCGGTCGAGATGTGCGGAACGTCGAGGCGCTCGGCCATCCGCTCCGCCTGAGTGCCCTTGCCCGCCCCGGGCGGCCCAACGAGAACGAGTCGCACGCGACCCCGCCTTCCCCAGTTGTTCTACAGGTTGTCGACGCGACGTTAGCGCAGGAAGCCCTCGTAGTTGCGCTGCATGAGCTGGCTCTCGATCTGCTTCACGGTGTCGAGGCCCACACCGACCATGATCAGCACCGCGGTCCCGCCGAAGGGGAAGTTCTGGTTCTGACCCGATCCGGTGATGCCGAGGAAGAAGTTCGGCAGCAC
>JAPLAT010000142.1 GCA_026393175.1 Pseudonocardiales bacterium | reverse complement strand
CGACCACGCGGCGCTCGCCGCGGCGACCCGGCCCCGGCGGGCGGGCCCGCGCCGCGGCCGGCGCCCGCGCACGGTGCGCGCGGCGTTCCGGTCGGTGTTCCCGGCGGCCGACCTCACCGACGACGCCACGTTCTCCGGCCTGGGCGGGGACTCCCTGTCCTACGTGCGGATGACGGTGGGACTGCAGGCGGCGCTCGGGTACCTCCCGGCGGGCTGGGACCGCACCCCCCTCGGCGAGCTGGAACGCCTGCCGCGCCGGCGGGCCTGGTGGACCGGCGCGGAGACCGGCGTGCTGCTGCGGGCCGTCGCGATCGTGCTGGTCGTCGGCTCGCACGCGGAGCTGTTCGACGTCAAGGGCGGGGCGCACCTGCTGCTCGGCCTGACCGGCTGGGCGTTCGCCCGGTTCGTGCTGGGCGGGGACGGCGAGCCGAGCCGGGCCGTGCTGCGCGCGCTCGTCCGGGTCGCCGTGCCCACGATGCTGTGGATCTCCTGGCGGGCCCACCGCGAGGACGACGTCGACCTGGTCAACGCGCTGCTGCTCAACCAGTACCTCGATCCCGAGGCGTGGGGCTACTGGTACGTCGAGACGCTCGTGCAGATCCTGCTGGTGCTCGCGCTGCTGCTCGCCGTGCCGGCCGTGCGTCGGCTCGAACGGGCCCACCCGTTCGCGTTCGCCTGCGGCGTGCTGGGGCTCGGGCTGGCCGGGCGCCTGTTCCCCGAGCCCGGCAACCCGTTCTCCGACCGGCTGATGAGCGCGCACCTCGTGCTGTGGCTGTTCGCGCTCGGCTGGATGGCCGCGCGCGCGTCGGGCCCCGGCGCGCGGCTCGCCACGGCCGGGCTGGTGCTGCTGCTCGTGCCGGGCTTCTTCGAGTCGGCGCTGCGCGGCGGCGTCGTCATGGCGGGCCTGCTGCTGCTCGTGCTGGTGCCGCGGCTGCCCGTGCCGCGGTGGGCGGTGCGCCCGGCCGGTGCGCTCGCGGGCGCGTCGCTGGCGATCTACCTGACGCACTACGCCGTGCTGCCCGGGCTGCTGCCGCTCGTCCCGACGTCGGTGGCGGTCCTGGCCTGCCTCGCCGTCGGCGTGCTGGCCCAGGCGGTGCTCTCGGCCGCGGCGGCGGGGGTCGCGGAGCTGCGGGTGCGGCGGCCCGGGGCACCGGCCGCGGTCGTCACCCGACCGTGACCTGAGCGGGCCAACCCCCGGCGGTGTCCGGGACGTCCCCCTCCCGACGCCCCGGAGCGACCGGGGCAGGTGAGGAGGCGGTGACCGTGGCGCGCTGGCGGTGGTCGGTCCGGCGGACGGTGCTGGTGGTCGGGGCGGCGGCGGTCGTCCTGGTGCTGCTGGGGTCGGTGGTGGTGCTGACCGGCGGTGGCGGGAGCGCGTCGTCGGTCGGCATGGCGGAGCCCGCGATCGGCCGCGGGGCGGGTGGGTCCACCGGTGCCGGCGGCGCCGTGTCCGCGGACGCGGCGGCGCCCGCCCCCGCGGCGCCGGAGGCCGCGGGCGGGTCGGTCGGCCCGGACGGATCGGGGTTCGCGGAGCAGGGTCTCGCGGAGCAGGGTCTCGCTGAGCAGGGGGTGCCGGTCGGCGCCGTCGAGCGGTCGCTGGTGCGCTCCGCGCAGGTGACGCTGGACGTCGAGGACCCGGTGGCCGGGGTGCAGGGCGTGCGGGCCGCGGCCGCGGCGGCCGGGGGCACCGTCACGCAGGAGCAGTCGGGACCGCTCGGCGGGTGGGTCGTGGTGCGGGTGCCCGCCGACGCCCTGGACCGGCTCACCGCCGACGTCGCGGAGCTGGGCGTGGTGCTGGACCGCAGCGTGTCCGTCGTCGACGCGACGGAGGAGGTCGTGGACCTCGACGCCCGCGTCGCCAGCCAGCAGGCCAGCGTGGCGCGGGTGCGGGTGCTGCTCGCCGAGGCCACGTCGATCGGGGACGTCGTGGCGATCGAGTCCGAGCTCGCCCGCCGCGAGGCCGAGCTGGACTCGCTGACCGGGCGGCTCGCGGCGCTGCGCGACCAGGTCGCGCTGTCCACGCTCACCGTCGACCTGCGCGGGCCCGACGCCCTCCCGGTCGGCCCCGACGAGCCCGTCGGCTTCGGCGACGGCCTCGCCGCGGGCTGGGAGGGGCTGCTGGCGCTGGGCCGCGGCACGGGCGCGGTGCTGGGGTTCCTGCTGCCGTTCGTGCCGGTGGTGCTGGTCCTGGCCGTGGCCACCCGGCTCGTGGTGCGCCTGGTGCGGGGGCGGTCGCGCCCGGCGACGCCGGAGGCGCCCTGACGCGGGCGCGGCGAGCGGGGCGGCCCGGGCACTGAGGGGGAGTCATGAACTCGGGCCACCCCGCGTCTCGCCACCGGCCCGGCCTCGCGTTCGGGGGCACCGCGGGGCCTGCCGGCACCGGGGCGCGTGGCAGGAGCCGCCCCGGGTCGGGGCGGGGAGTGGGGAGCTCGCCCGCGTCCGACCCGGCACACGATGACAGTGGGTGACCACATGAGCAACTCTTTCGGGCTACCCCTTTCGGGTGTTTCACGCCTCGCACCGTGACACCCAGGAGCCGATCTAGAGTAGGCCGCCCGCACGGAACCCCCTCCGGAGCGGGGGCACCCGAAGGAGCGTCGCCATGCCCGTGCGCAGCCCGTACCCGGACGTGGAGATCCCCGAGATCTCCCTGTTCGACTTCCTGTTCACCGATTTCGGTGGACGGGACACGGAACCCGCCCTGATCGACGGCACGTCGGGCGCGTCGATCTCGTTCGCGGAGCTGCGCGGCATGGTGGAGAAGATCGCCGCCGCGCTGGCGGAGCGCGGCATCGGCAAGGGCGACGTCGTCGGCATCTTCTCGCCCAACACGCCCTACTACGCCGCGGTCTTCCACGGCATCCTGCGCGCCAACGCCATCGTGACCAGCGCCAACTCGCTCTACAGCCCCGGCGAGCTGGCCCACCAGCTGCGCGACAGCGGCGCCAAGCTGCTGTTCACCGTCTCGCCGTTCCTCGACCGCGCCGTCGCGGGCGCCGAGCAGGCCGGGCTCACCGCCGCCGACGTCATCGTGCTCGACGCCGCCGAGGGCCACACCTCGCTGCGCGACCTGCTGGGCACCACCGCCGCGGTGCCGGCACAGGAGGTGACCGCCGGCGACACCGCGGTGCTGCCGTACTCGTCGGGCACCACGGGCCTGGCCAAGGGCGTGATCCTCACGCACCGCAACCTCGTGGCGAACCTCGTGCAGATCGCGGCGGTGATGCGGGTCGACGGCGGCACCCGGATCCTCGCCGTGCTGCCGTTCTTCCACATCTACGGCATGACCGTGATGATGAACCAGGGCCTGCACCGCAACGCCACGGTGATCACGATGCCGAAGTTCGACCTGCCCGAGTTCCTGCGCATCATCGCCGAGCACCGGATCCAGCGGGTGTACATCGCCCCGCCCGTGGCGGTGGCGCTGGCCAAGCACCCGATCGTCGACCAGTACGACCTGTCCTGCGTGGAGGTCATCTTCTCCGGCGCGGCGCCGCTCGACGCCGAGCTGGGGCACGCCATGGGCAAGCGGCTGGGCTGCACGGTGCTGCAGGGCTACGGCATGACCGAGCTGTCGCCGGTCAGCCACTGCATGCCCGACGACCGCCCCGACCTCGACCTCAACTCCTCGGGCTTCGCGCTGCCCAACATCGAGTGCAAGCTGGTCGACCCGGAGACCGGCGAGGAGGTCGGCCCGGGCGGGCGCGGCGAGCTGTGGGTCAAGGGCCCGAACGTCATGGTCGGCTACCTGAACAACCCCGAGGCCACCGCGGCCACGCTGGACGACGAGGGCTACCTGCACACCGGTGACGTCGCCGAGGTCACCGAGGAGGGCGTGTTCTCGATCGTCGACCGGGTCAAGGAGCTCATCAAGTACAAGGGCTACCAGGTGCCGCCCGCGGAGCTGGAGGCGCTGCTGCTCACCCACGAGCGCATCGCCGACGCCGCCGTCATCGGCGTGAAGGACGACGAGGGCGAGGAGGTGCCGAAGGCGTTCGTCGTGACGCAGCCGGGCGCCGAGCTCACCGGCGACGAGGTCATGGCGTACGTCGCCGAGCGGATCGCCCCGCACAAGAAGGTGCGCGTGGTCGAGTTCATCGCCGAGATCCCCAAGTCGGCCAGCGGCAAGATCCTGCGCAAGGACCTGCGCGCCCGGGAGGCGGCGAAGGCCTGAGCCCCGCGGCCGGAGCACGACGAGGCCCCGGTGTCCACGGTGCGACCCGCACCCCGGACGCCGGGGCCTCTGTCGTCTCCGTCGTCGGCGGGTCACGCCGGCGCGGCGTCGCCCCGGGTCCCCGGGGCGAGCGCCAGGGCCAGCACGCCCAGCGCCACGAGCATCCAGGCCGCCAGGTAGCCGAACGCCGCGGTCGGCGACGCGAGCGTGTAGAGCAGCCCGGCGACCACGGACGCGGCGACGTTCCCGATCGCCTGCACGGTGGCGAGCAGCCCGAACGCCGAGCCGCGGACGTCCTCGGGGGCGAACGCGGCGACGGCGGCGTGCTCCGCGGTCTCCGCGCACCCGATCCCCACCCCGGCCAGGGTGAAGGCGACGCCGAGCACCAGCAGGGCCGGGCCGGGCACGGCGAACAGCAGATAGGCGGCCAGGAACGCGGCGACACCGGCCGCGGTCACCAGCAGGGGGCCGCGCCGGCCGAGCCGGTCCGAGAGCCCGCCCGCGGGGAGGGACGCGACGGTCGCGGCGACGTTGTAGAGGACGTACAGCGCGATCGCGATCCGGGTGGCGGCGTCCGTGCCGTGGTCGGGGGTCAGGGCGTCGGTGGCGCGGAGGATGAGCAGGGTGGCCGCGACGTTTCCCACCTCGAAGGCGACGAAGCCGGCCATCACGCGGCCGAGCCGCCCGCGCAGCACGGGGCGGATCCGGAAGCGCAGCGGCCGGCGCGGGACGACCCGCGCCGGCCTGGCCCGGCGGATCGCGGAGACGATCGCGACGGCCGCGAGCAGGCCCGGCACGACCGACAGGAGGATGGCGGTGCGCACGCCGACCAGCGCGACCAGGCCCAGCGCGAGCAGCGGCCCGACGATCGCCCCGAGGTTGTCCATCGCGCGCTCGAACCCGTACGCGCGGCCGTACGCCCCGGCCGGGACGACGTCGGCGAGCAGGGCGTTGCGGGCGGGGACCCGCAGGCCGCGGGCCGCCCACGCCGCGCCCCGCAGCACGCCCGCCTGCACCACGGAGGTGGTCGCGCCGATCAGGGCCGAGAGGACGGCGGTCGCCGAGTAGCCGCCGACGGCGACGGCGCGGCGCCGGCGCGGGTCGTCGGCCAGGGCCCCACCGACGAACCGGCCGGCCCCGGCGAGCCCCTCGGAGACGCCCTCGATCAGGCCGAGCGCGGCCGCCGGGGCGCCCAGGGTGGTGGTGACGAAGCCGGGCAGCAGCGCGGTGGGGATCTCGTGGCCGACGTCGGCCAGGAAGCTCGCCGTGCCGATGGCGCCCACGCCCGGGGTGAGCCACGGCCGGGTGCCCGCGCCCGCGGCGTCGGCTCTCGCTCCGTCGGGCATGTGCGGCAGTACACACGGTTCCGGGTCGCGTTCACAGACTGCTGATCGGGTCCCGATCCGCGTATGATGATCGCTGATCCGTTCTGCGCCACCCCTGTCCGGGGCAGCGGGGCGGGCGCCGCGCACCCGAGGTGGATGATCCGTGCGGAGCAGCGACGTGCTCCGTACTCCGTCCGTTCACCCCTGCGTCGAGGGCGGGGCTGCCCCTTCGGTCGGACGGGCATACCGTGTGGGGATGGCCGAGCCCGGACCGCTGCGCACGCACCACCTCGACGAGCAGCTGTGCTTCGCGCTCTACACGGCCTCCCGGGCCATGATCGGCTTCTACCGGCCCATGCTGGAGTCGCTGGGCCTGACCTACCCGCAGTACCTCGTGATGCTCGTGCTCTGGGAGCGCGGGGAGGCCACGGTCACCTCGATCGGGGCGGCGCTGCAGCTCGAGACGGGCACGCTCTCGCCGCTGCTCAAGCGGCTGGAGAGCACGGGGTTCGTCGAGCGCCGCCGCCAGGAGTCCGACGAGCGGTCGGTCCTCGTGTCGCTCACCCCCGCGGGCCGCGAGCTCCGCGGGCGGGTGCCCGCCGTGCAGCAGCGCGCGAGCGAGGCGACGGGCCTGACCGGGCCGGAGATCGCCGACCTGCGGGAGACGCTGCACACCCTCACCGCGCAGCTGCGGTCGGCGCGTCCCGGTCAGCCCCTGTCGGCCGCCACCGACACCCCGATCCCGCCCGGCAGGTCCGCGCCGTAGCGGGCGATCTCGGCGTCGAGGTCCAGCGGCGCCGTGCGCATCTCGGTGTCGCCGCCGAGCCGGTCGGCCGGCACCAGCCAGCTGACCTCGAACTCGATGCCGTCGGGGTCGCGGGCGTAGAGCGCCTTCGTCGAGCCGTGGTCCGAGGCGCCGACCAGCGCCCCGCGCTCGCGGAGCACGCCGGCGATGCGGCCCAGCTCGCCGAGCGTGTCGACCTCCCACGCGAGGTGGTAGAGCCCGACGGTGCTGCGCCCGGCCGCGGACGGCCCGGCGTCGGGCCCCATGGCGAACAGGCCCAGGTCGTGGTCGTTGGTGGAGGCGGCCGCCTGGAGGAACATGGCCCGCCCGGGCATCCCCGCGACGGCCCGGAACCCGAGGGCCTCGGTGTAGAACTCGACGCTGGCGTCGACGTCGCGGACGTAGAGAACGGCGTGGTTGAGGCGTTGGATCGGCATGAGTCGACGCTAACACATGAATGTTCAACTTTCTGTCGGCTAGGATGGGCCCATGGCGGACGACGAGGTGTGGCTCACCGACGAGCAACATGACGCGTGGATGGCCTACGTCGCGGTCACCGCACTGCTCGACGCGGCCCTGGACCGGCAGCTGCAACGCGACTCCGGGATGCCCCACGCCTACTACCAGATCCTCGCGATGCTGTCCGAGGTGCCGGACCGCACGCTGCGGATGAGCGACCTCGCGGAGATCACCCAGAGCTCCCAGAGCAGGCTCTCGCACGCCGTCGCCCGGCTGGAGCGCAACGGCTGGATCCGCCGCGTGCCCTGCCCCGACGACCGGCGCTCCACGCTCGCCCGGCTCACCGACGAGGGCTTCGCCGTGCTCGCCGCGGCGGCCCCCGGCCACGTCGCCGCCGTGCGCAGCAGGCTGTTCGACCGCATCACCCCCGAGCAGGTCGGCCAGCTGACCACGATCCTGCGCTCGGTGCTGGCCGGCCTCGACGGCGCGGGCGAGGTGCCCGGGGCGTGCGCCGAGGCCGACCGCGCCCGCGTCGCGGGGTGAGCGCCCGCCTTTGGCAGAGTGGGCGCCATGGGAACCCTGGTGCTGCTCCGTCACGGGCAGAGCACGTGGAACGCGGAGAACCTGTTCACCGGCTGGGTGGACGTCCCGCTCTCGGAGACCGGCGAGCAGGAGGCGCGCCGCGGCGGTGAGCTGCTCCGCGCGGCCGACCTGCTGCCCGACGTCGTCCACACCTCGCTGCTGCGGCGCGCCATCTCCACCGCCCACCTCGCGCTCGACGCGTGCGACCGGCACTGGATCCCGGTGCACCGCGACTGGCGGCTCAACGAGCGGCACTACGGCGCGCTGCAGGGCAAGGACAAGAAGCAGACGCTCGCGGAGTTCGGCGAGGAGCAGTTCATGCTCTGGCGCCGCTCGTACGACGTGCCGCCGCCGCCCATCGAACGCGGCTCGGAGTGGTCCCAGGACGGCGACCCCCGCTACGCCGGGCTGGGCGACGACCTCCCGCTCACCGAGTGCCTCGCCGACGTCGTCGCCCGGTTCCTCCCGTACTGGGAGTCCGCCGTCGTCCCCGACCTGCGGGCCGGGCGCACCGTCCTGCTCGCCGCGCACGGCAACTCGCTGCGGGCGCTGGTCAAGCACCTCGACGGCATCTCCGACGCCGACATCGCCGGTCTGAACATCCCCACCGGCATCCCGCTGCGCTACGACCTCGACGACGACCTGCGCCCCACCACCCCCGGCGGGGTGTACCTCGACCCCGACGCGGCCGCCACCGCCGCCGCCGCGGTGGCCGCGCAGGGCCGCTGACCCGGCCGCCGTGGTGGCAGGAAGGCCACCTTCACGCCACCTCGTTGCGTGAAGGTGGCCTTCCTGCAACGGGACGGTCGGCGGACGGGGTGAACGCGGCGTGAACGGGGGCGGAAATGTGGCGTCCCGGGACGTCACCACCGTCACGACGGGGCCCGCGGGCTGGCCCTCCCGGCCCCCCGCCTGCCTACGATGCCGCCCGTGACCGCACTGCTGTGCGTGCTGCTCGCCGCCGCCGCGCTCGGGGTCGGTGTCGTCGTCGGGCGGCGGACCGCCCGCCCGCGCCCCGCCGTCGTGCCCGCCGCCGCCGCACCCGACACCGGCCCGCCGCTGGCCGACCTCCTGCAGCGGATGGTCCGCTCGTCGGCCACCGGGCTGGCGGTACTCGCCCGCTCCGGCGAGGTGGTGCTGCACAACGCGCGCGCCGTCGAGCTGGGGCTGGTCCGCGCGGGCAGCCCGGACGCCCGGGCGTGGGCGGCCTGCCAGCGCGCGCAGCAGACGGGGCAGACGGCCGAGGTCGACCTCTCCCCGCTGGACCACCGGGGCCGCCAGCCCGCCGCCGTCGTCGCGCACGTCCGCCCGCTGGGGGACGGCTACACAGTCGCCGAGGCCGTCGACACCTCCGACGCCGTGCGCCTGGAGGCCACCCGCCGCGACTTCGTCGCCAATGTCAGCCACGAGCTGAAGACGCCGGTCGGCGCCGTCGGGCTGCTGGCCGAGGCCGTCCTCGACGCGGCGGACGACCCGGCCGAGGTGCGCCGCTTCGGCACGAAGATCCTCAACGAGGCGCACCGGCTGGGCGCGCTGGTCACCGAGCTGATCGCGCTGTCCCGGCTCACCGGGGCGGAGCGGCTGCCCGAGCTGTGCGTCGTCGACGTCGACGAGGTGGTGCGCGAGGCGATGGCCCGCTGCCGGCTCTCGGCGGAGGCGGCGAGCATCGACATCACCGTCGACCGCCCGCGCGGCCTGGAGGTCGAGGGGGACCGGACCCTGCTGGTCACGGCGCTGTCCAACCTCATCGAGAACGCGATCGCCTACTCGCCGGCCGAGGCGTCGGTGTCGGTGTCGCGGCGCAGCGCGGGGGACTGGGTGGAGATCTCGGTGACCGACCGGGGCATCGGCATCGCCCCGGAGCACCAGAAGCGGGTGTTCGAGCGGTTCTTCCGCGTCGACCCGGCCCGCTCCCGCGCCACCGGCGGCACCGGGCTGGGCCTGGCGATCGTCAAGCACGTGCTGGCCAACCACGGCGGCGAGGTGCGGCTGTGGAGCAGCCCCGGCACCGGGTCGACGTTCACCATGCGCCTCCCGGCGCATGCCGCGGAGCTGGACGAGGTGCCCGGCACCGAGGACGAGCTGGAGGAGATCAGATGACAAGGGTGCTCATCGTGGAGGACGAGGAGTCCTTCGCCGACCCGCTCGCCTTCCTGCTGCGCAAGGAGGGCTTCACCACCGCCGTCGCGGCCACCGGCCAGGACGCGCTGGAGGAGTACGACCGCAACGGGGCCGACATCGTCCTGCTCGACCTCATGCTCCCGGGCATGAGCGGCACCGACGTGTGCAAGGCCTTGCGCACCCGCTCCGCCGTCCCGGTGATCATGGTGACGGCCCGGGACAGCGAGATCGACAAGGTCGTGGGCCTGGAGCTGGGCGCCGACGACTACGTGACCAAGCCCTACTCGGCCCGCGAGCTGATCGCCCGCGTCCGCGCGGTCCTGCGCCGCGGCGGCGAGGCGGGCCCCGAGCTGGACGGCCAGGGCGGGTGGGGCACCGGCGCGGTGCTGGAGGCCGGGCCGGTGCGGATGGACGTGGAGCGGCACGTCGTGTCGGTGGGCGGGCAGGACGTCGCCCTGCCGCTCAAGGAGTTCGACCTGCTGGAGTACCTGCTGCGCAACGTCGGGCGGGTGCTGACCCGCGGCCAGCTCATCGACCGGGTGTGGGGCGCGGACTACGTGGGGGACACCAAGACCCTCGACGTCCATGTCAAGCGCCTGCGCAGCAAGGTCGAGGCGGACCCGAGCACCCCGCGCCACCTCGTCACGGTCCGGGGGCTGGGCTACAAGTTCGAGGGGTAGCCCACCGTGCCGCGACCCGGGTTCGGTCACGGCCGTGTCACGGCGGGGGCGTAGCCTGTGCCGGTGCGCCTGGGTGTGCTCGACGTCGGGTCCAACACCGTCCACCTGCTCGTCGTGGACGCGCACCGTGGCGGCCACCCCACCCCGATGACGTCGGAGAAGGTCGAGCTGCGGCTCGCCGAGAACCTGGACCGGTCCGGCGCGCTGACCAAAGCCGGCGCGGACGCGCTGGTCAGGACCGTGCAGAAGGCCGGCGTCGCCGCCACGGCCGCCGGCTGCGCCGACCTGCTGGCCTTCGCCACCTCGGCCCTGCGCGACGCCACGAACTCCGCCGCCGTGCTCGCCAGGGTGCGCGACGAGACCGGCGTCTCCCTGGAGGTCCTCCCCGGCGAGGACGAGGCCCGCTACACCTTCCTCGCGGTGCGCCGCTGGTACGGCTGGTCGGCCGGGCGGCTGCTCGTGCTCGACATCGGGGGCGGCTCCCTGGAGCTCGCCGCGGGCCGCGACGAGCACCCGGCCGCGGCCGCGTCGCTGCCGCTCGGCGCCGGGCGGCTCACCCGCGAGTGGTTCCCGACCGACCCGCCCTCGCGTCGCCGGATCGACGCCCTGCGCGCCCACCTCGACGAGCAGCTGGCCCCGGTCGCGCGCCGGCTGCGCCGCGCGGGCCCGCCCGAGCTGGCCGTCGGCACCTCCAAGACGTTCCGCTCCCTGGCCCGGCTCACCGGTGCCGCCCCGTCCAGCGCCGGGCCGCGCACGCGCCGGGTGCTCACGGACGTGGGCCTGCGGCAGCTGGCCGCGTTCATCACCCGGATGTCGGCGGGAGACCTCGCCGAGCTCGAAGGCGTCAGCCCCAGCCGCGCCCACCAGCTGGTGGCCGGTGCCCTCGTCGCGGAGGCCGCGATGCGCGCTCTGAAGATCCCCCAGCTCGAGATCTGTCCGTGGGCGTTGCGCGAGGGGGTCATCCTCCGGCGCCTCGACACGCTCGATGCCACCAGCCGCCCCCCCACGGACCGGACGGACCGTTCGGCGCAGGACTCGCCGGGCGGGCTTGGACGCTTGACGACGTACGAGGCACGGTGTACTGGATGAGCTCCGAGACCGACCACCCACGACAGCGCACCGTCGCCGAGCTGCTGGCCGCGCACGGCGGCGAGGCCGCGGCGTCCGGGCGGCGCCGGCGACGGCGCGAGGCCGACGAGTCGGACGGGGCCCCCGCCGCCGGGCCGAGGGTCGACGACACCGCGGCGGCCCCGGCCGTCGACCGCTCGGTGCTGCGCGAGCCTGCCCAGCGCGAGCCTGCCCAGCGCGACCCGGCACAGCTCGACCGGGCCGAGCACGACGCGGGCCGGTACGAGCCCGCCCCGTACGAACCCGCCCCGTACGAGCCCGCCGCCTACGACCGCGCCCCGCGCGAGCCGGTCCGCCGCGCCGCCCCGGTGGTGCCCCCGCAGCCCGGACCCCAGCAGCCGGCACTCCAGCAGCCGGCGCCCCCGCAGGCCGCGCCCCAGCAGGTGGCCCCCCAGCAGGCCGTGTCCCCGGCGCCGGCCGCCCCGCCGCGCTGGTCCCCCGAGCCGGCCCGGTCCCAGCCCGAGGCCCCGACCAACGGGCAGTCCAACGGCCACACCAACGGCCACGGGGGCCTCGCCGGCGCGGCGTTCCCGACACGCGCCCCGGCGCAGGGCCGCGAGCGCCCCACCGACGTCATCCCGCGCATCCGCGAGCCGGAGCCCCTGGAGTCCTACACCCGCCCGGCGCAGGACGACCACGACGACGACGGCGGCCCCTCCACCATGGTCGGGCAGGCCCCCGTCGGCGCCGAGGAGTGGCACCGGGCCCGGACCGGGAGCCGCGGCGGCACCGCGATCGACGGCGGCCCGCCGCTGCCGCCCGGCCCGGTCGACGAGGACGACGGCCCCGCCGGGCTGGGCCCCTCGCGCCGGGGCCCGTCGGTCGACCTGCGCAAGCACGACGACGACTACGGCGACGACTACGACGACTACGACCCGGACGTCGCCGCCGAGTTCGAGGCCCCGCCGCCCCGGCAGCGCCGCCTCGGCCGGGCCGCGGCCGCGGCCAGGGACGCCGCCGCCCCCGCCTGGAGCGCGGTCATCGTGCAGTGGGTGGCCGGCGCGCTCGGCGGTGCCGTGCTGTGGGTGCTGTTCCGGTTCCTGTGGCGCAACCTGCCGGTCGTCGCGCTCGCGGCGTCGGCGATCGTGACGATCGGCCTGGTGCTGGTCGTGCGCGCGCTGCTGCACAACAACGACCGGCGCACCACCGTGTTCGCGGTGCTCGTGGGGCTGCTGCTCACCGTGTCCCCCGCGATCCTGGTACTCATGGGGAGATGAACCCGCCACCGGTCGCCCTCTCCACGGCATCGGTGTACCCCGAGCCGGTCGCGGCCGGCTTCGAGATCGCGGCCGAGCTGGGGTACGACGGCGTCGAGCTGATGGTCTGGACCGACCCGGCGAGCCAGGACCCCGTCGCCGTCGAGCGGTTGGCGCGCCGCTACGGCGTGCCCGTGCTGGCCGTCCACGCGCCCTGCCTGGCCGTCACGCAGCGGGTGTGGGGCGCCGACCCCATCGTCCGCATCCGCCGCTCCGTCGAGACCGCCGCGCGCCTGGGGGCGCGCACCGTCGTGCTGCACCCGCCGTTCCGGTGGCAGCGCCGCTACGCCGCGGAGTTCGCCGGCGAGGTGGCCCGGGCCGGGGAGCGCGACGGCGTCGCGCTGGCCGTGGAGAACATGTTCCCGCTGCGCCGCGGCGCCCTCTCGACCGTGCCCTACAGCCCCGGGTTCGACCCCACCGAGGTCGGGCACGCCGACTACACGCTCGACCTGTCGCACACCGCCGCCGCCGGGTCCGACGCGCTCGCGATGCTGGACCGCATGGGCGAGCGGCTCACCCACCTGCACCTCGCCGACGGCACCGGCGTCCCCCGCGACGAGCACCTCGTGCCCGGACGCGGCAGCCAGCCCTGCGCCGAGGTCTGCGAGCGGCTCGTCGCGTCCGGGTTCGGCGGCGTGGTGGTGCTGGAGGTCAGCACCCGGCGCTGCCGCACCCGCCAGGAGCGCACCGCGCTGCTCGCCGAGTCCCTGCTGTTCGCCCGGCTGCACCTGCAGCCCACGGCCGCGCCCCGGCCGCTCCCGCTCGCGCACTGAGGGCCGCGGCCCCGGCGATCACCGCCGCGAGGTGGGTCACACCGCCGCGCCCGGCGGGCGATCGCGGTGATACTGCTGTGCCCATGACGCAGCCGTCTCTCGCCCCGCCGTTCCGCGGAGCCATCGGTCTGGAGGAGCGGGGCCCCGGGCACTACGGCGCCGAGCTCGGGCAGCACTGGACCGTCGGGTCCAAGGCACACGGCGGCATCCTGCTCGTGCTGCTGGTCCGCGCCGGGCTCGCCCACCTGCAGGCCGTCGCGCCGGGTGCGGCCCCCGACCCGCTGGCCGTCGCCGCGGACTTCCTGCGCGCCCCCGACCCCGGCCCGGTCGACCTGCACGCCGAGGTGCTCAAGCAGGGCCGGACGGTCTCCGTCGTGTCCGTGCGGATGAGCCAGGGCGGGCGGGCGATGCTCGCCGCGACCGTCACCGCGGGCGTGCTGCCCGCCGACGAGCCGCAGTGGGCCGAGCTGCCCGACCTGCCCGCCGAGCCGCCCGCCGACGCGCTGGACCCCGGCGCGAGCCCCGGCGTGTTCGGGCTGGCGTCGTCCTGCGACCTGCGGTTCGACGCCGCGACCATGGCCTTCACCCGGGGCGAGCAGGCCCCGCCGGTGCTGCGCGGCTGGTGCCGGCCGCGCGACGAGGAGGTCGACGTCCTGTTCGCCCTGCTCGCCGGCGACATCCTGCCGCCCACGGTGTTCAACGTGGCCGGGCGCTTCGGCTGGGCGCCCACCGTGCAGCTGACGGCCCTGCTGCGCGCCCGCCCGGCGCCGGGCTGGCTGCGGCTGGAGTCGCGCTCGGCCACCGTCGCCGGCATGTGGTTCGACGAGGACGTCACGGTGGTGGACGCGGCCGGGCGGCTGGTCTGCCAGGCCCGCCAGCTGGCCCTGGCCCCCCTGCCGGGCTGACCCGCCCCACCGCCCCGCCCCGCCCCGGCCGCCCGCCCGCCGCCCGCATCGCAGCGGGGTGACACCGCTCCGATCCGGTCGCAGCGGTGCCACCCCGCTGCGACGGCGGGGGCGGCTAGCGTGACCGCCATGACGAGGATCGCGGTGCTGGGCGCGGGGAAGATCGGGGAGGCGCTGCTCGCCGGGCTGCTGGCCGCGGGCAGCGCGCCCGCGGACCTGGTGTTCACCGAGCGGCACCCGGAGCGGGCGGCGGAGCTGACGGCGCGGCTGGGCGTGCGCGGTGTCGAGGTGCCCGAGGCGGCCGCGCACGCCGAGGTGCTGGTGATCGCGGTCAAGCCGCAGGACATCGTGCCGGTGCTGACGGCGCTGGCCCCCGAGCTGCGGCCCGGGACGCTGGTGGTGTCCCTGTGCGCCGGCATCCCGCTGGCGGTCCTCGAGGGCGCCCTGCCCGCCGGGACGCCGTGCGTGCGGGTCATGCCCAACACCCCGATGCTCGTCGGCGAGGCGATGAGCGCCGTGTCCGGCGGCACCCACGCGGGCGACGCGCAGCTCGCGGCCGTGGAGAAGATGCTCGGCTCGGTGGGGCGGGTGGTGCGCGTGCCGGAGTCGCAGCAGGACGCGGTCACGGCGCTGTCGGGCTCCGGGCCGGCCTACTTCTTCTACCTGGTCGAGGCCATGATCGACGCCGGGATCCTGCTCGGCCTGCCGCGCACCGTCGCCGCGGACCTGATCGTGCAGTCCGCGTTCGGCGCGGCCCGCATGCTCCGCGAGTCCGACGACCACCCCGTGCTGCTCCGGGAGGCCGTCACCTCCCCCGCGGGCACGACGATCGCGGCGATCCGCGAGCTGGAGCGGCACGGGGTGCGCGCGGCGCTGCTCGACGCGATCGAGGCCGCCCGGGACCGATCGGTCGAGCTGGGCCGGGCCGCCTCGGGGCGCTGAGGCACCGGGCTCGCCCGATCGGACGACCCCACATCACCCGGACGCGAGGCTGTAGTCCTCGCCCGGGTGGCCGGGCCCGTCGTCGGCGTCACATCGTTCCCGCTAGACTCAGCCGGAACACCGGACCGCCGGTGCGACGAGAAAGCGGTGATCGGATGACGTCCGAGCAGCCCCCGGTCGACGTCTCGCAGTTCCACCTCGCCCAGGTGCAGTTCCTGACGGTGGCCGAGGTCGCGGCGATGATGCGGGTCTCGAAGATGACGGTCTACCGCCTCGTCCACGGCGGAGAGCTGCCCGCGGCCCGCGTCGGCCGCTCCTTCCGGGTCCCGCGTCACGCGGTGGAGGACTACCTGCGCAGCGCGTACTTCGACGCCGGGTAGTCTGGGGCACCCTCCCCGAACCACGGAAGGATCCCTCTATGGGCTCGGTCATCAAGAAGCGCCGCAAGCGGATGTCGAAGAAGAAGCACCGCAAGCTCCTCCGCAAGACCCGCGTGCAGCGTCGCAAGCTCGGCAAGTAGGTCGCGCCGGGCCGGGTGGTGCCTCTGTAAGAGTGCCCACGACCCGGCCCGCCCCGGACGTGCAGGGACTACGATCGGCCACTCACCGCATCCGACCCCTCACCGGAGCCGCGCCCGTGCCGCCGTCCGTCGTGCTCGTCACCGGTGTCAGCCGTTTCCTCGGCGGGCACCTCGCCGCCCGGCTGGCGGCCAACCCGGAGATCGATCGGGTGCTCGGGGTGGACACCGTCCCCCCGCCCCGTGACCTGCTCCGGCGGATGGGGCGCGCCGAGTTCGTGCGCGCCGACATCCGCAACCCGCTCATCTCCAAGGTCATCGAGCGCGCGTCGGTCGACACCGTCGTCCACGCGTCGCTCTCGGCGGGCCCCGGCTCGTCCGGCGGCCGCGCCACGATGAAGGAGATGAACGTCATCGGCACGATGCAGCTGCTCGCGGCGTGCCAGAAGGCGCCGACGGTGCGGCGCATGGTGCTCAAGTCCACCACCGCGGTGTACGGCTCGAGCCCGCGCGACCCGGCGCTGTTCGGCGAGACCGCCACCCCGAAGGACCTCCCGTCCGGCGGGTACGCCAAGGACGCGGTCGAGATCGAGGGCTACCTGCGCGGCTTCGCGCGGCGCCGCCCGGACGTCGGCGTCACGGTGCTGCGGTTCTCCAACTTCATCGGCCCGCGCATCGACACGGTGCTCACCCGCTACTTCTCGCTGCCCGTCGTGCCCACCGTCCTCGGCTACGACGCCCGCGTGCAGCTGCTCCACGAGGAGGACGCGCTGGCGGTGCTGGAGCGGGCCACCAGCGAGGACCTCCCGGGCGTGTTCAACGTCGCGGCCGACGGCGTGCTGCTGCTGTCGCAGGCCATCCGCCGGGCGGGCAAGATCCCGCTGCCGGTGCCCAGCCCGGCCGTCGGCTCGGTCAGCCGGGTGTTCCGCGGCGCGCGGCTCGTCGACTTCTCGCCCGAGCAGATGCGCTTCCTCAACTTCGGCCGGGTGGTCGACACCACCCGGCTGCGCCGCCAGTTCGGGTTCACCCCGCGCTGGACCACCACCCAGGCCTTCGACGACTACGTCCGCGGGCGGGCGCTGACCCCCGTCCTCGGGCCGGAGCACATCGAGGCCGCCGAGCGCGGCGTCCTCGCCGCGGCCCGCACCGTGATGGGTGTCGTGGGCCGATGACGACCGCCAGGGGGAGGGGAGCTGCCGTGCCCGACGCGAGGGTCATCCCGCTGCACGCCGACGACACCGGGGGCCGCACCCGCTGGCGGCTGGGGGCGGGCCGCGCGTCCGGAGTCCCGGTGCCCGCGCCGGTCGAGCCGGAACCGGAGCCGCAGCCGGAGCCCGCGCCCGCGGAGTGGGAGGAGCAGCTCGCCGAGGTCCTGGCGTTCCTGCGCCGCCGACTGGGCGGCGAGTACGCCGTCGACGAGTTCGGCTTCGACGCCGAGCTCACCGACAACGTCCTCATCCCGGCGCTGCGCCCGCTCTACGAGCGCTGGTTCCGCGTCGAGACCATCGGCATGCACCACGTGCCCGACACCGGCGGCGCGCTCGTCGTCGCCAACCACTCGGGCACGTTCCCGCTGGACTCGCTCATGACGGCGGTCGCGCTGCACGACGACCACCCCGCCCGCCGGCACCTGCGCATGCTCGGGGCCGACCTGATGTTCCGGCTGCCGGTGCTGGGCACGCTGGCCCGCAAGCAGGGGTCCACGCTCGCCTGCTCGCCCGACGCCGAGCGGCTGATGTCCGGCGGCGAGGTCGTCGGGGTGTGGCCCGAGGGGTTCAAGGGCATCGGCAAGCCGTTCCGGGACCGGTACAAGCTGCAGCGCTTCGGCCGCGGCGGGTTCGTCTCCGCCGCGCTGCGCACCGGCGTGCCGATCATCCCGTGCTCCATCGTCGGGGCCGAGGAGATCTACCCCAAGCTGGGCGACATCAAGCCGCTGGCCCGGCTGCTCGGCGCGCCGTACTTCCCCGTCACGCCGATGTTCCCGCACCTGGGCCCGCTCGGCCTCGTGCCGCTCCCCTCGAAGTGGTACATCGAGTTCGGCGAGCCGATCTGCACCGAGGGGCTCGGGGCGGCCGAGGCCGACGACCCGATGCTCGTGTTCAACCTGACCGACCAGGTGCGCGAGACCATCCAGCACACGCTCTACCGGCTGCTGTCCCAGCGCCGCAACGCGTTCCTGGGCTGAGGGGCGCCGGCCGACGGGTCGTCAGCGCCGGCGCCTGCCCAGGCCGGCCACCAGCGCCCCCGCCACCGCGCCCGCGCCCAGCACCGACGGGACCCCGATCCGGGCGGCCTTGCGGCCGGTGTGGAAGTCGCGGACCTGCCAGCCCTGGGCCCTGGCGACGTCGCGCAGGTCGGAGTCGGGGTTCACCGCCACCGCGGTGCCGACGGCGGAGAGCATCGGCACGTCGTTGACCGAGTCGGAGTAGGCCGTGCAGCGGCGCAGGTCCAGCCCCTCGGTGACGGCCAGCGCGCGCACGGCGTGGGCCTTCGCCGGGCCGTGCAGGATGTCCCCCACGAGCCGTCCCGTGTAGACCCCGCCGACGCTCTCGGCCACCGTGCCCAGCGCCCCGGTCAGCCCGAGCCGGCGGGCGATGATGAGGGCCAGCTCCACCGGGGTCGCGGTGACCAGCCAGACGCGCTGCCCGGCGTCGAGGTGCATCTGGGCCAGCGCGCGGGTGCCTGCCCAGATGCGGTCGGCCATCAGCTCGTCGTAGATCTCCTCGCCGAGCTCGACGATCTCGTCCACCGGCCGGCCCGCGACGAACGACAGGGCCGTGTCGCGGTGGCCGGACACGTCGGTCTCGCGGCCGCCGACCCGGAACTTCACCTGCTGCCAGGCGAACCCCGCGAGGTCGGAGGTGGTGAAGAACTTCCGCGCGGCCAGGCCCCGGGCGAAGTGGAAGATCGACGCGCCGACCATCATCGTGTTGTCGACGTCGAAGAACGCGGCCGCGGTGAGGTCGGTCAGCGGGACGTGCGCGGGGGCGCCGTCCGCGGCGGCGACGGCCGCGGCGGCCGACGCCTCGCCCGCCCGGACGGCGGGGTCGAGGGCGGTCGACACGTCGGGGGCCACCGGCGTGCTGTCCTGCGTTGCGTCCACGTGCGGCCCTCCGACCGGCGCGTCCGGGAACCGGGTGGGGTCCGGTCCGGGGATCTGGGGTCCGGGGTCAGCCTACTGCCGGGCGGCCGGCCGTCCCGCACACGCCACCGGCCGCCACGCGGTGCGCGGCGGCCGGTGGGGCGAGCGGGAGGCTCAGCCGATCGTGACGCCCGGCATGCCGGGCAGCAGCGGCGGCAGCTGGATCGGCGGGACCAGGGGCAGCGGGATCGAGACGTCGCCGTCGTCGGGGGACTCGCTGGTGCTGGTGGACAGCTCGCCGTCGGGCAGCGGCAGGCCGTCCGGGCCGAGCTCGGGCAGCAGCCCCGGGGTCTCCGAGGGCGTCACGCCGTCCGTGCCGGTCGGGTCGGACCCGCCGGGGCCCGCGTCGCCGGACGTCGACGGGGTGGTGCTGTCCGTGGCGCCGCCGGTGGACGTGCCGGGCGCCGACTCGACGCGCGGCGTGCAGTTGCCCTCGGCCGCCAGCGGGCCCAGGTCGTCGACGACGGAGGAGGTGACCTCGGTGCACGACGAGCGGGCCTCGAGGGCCTCGGTGCGGCCGAGCAGCCGGTCCAGCAGCGCGATCGACGAGTCGACCTCGCCGACCGCGGGGGCCGGCAGCGAGGAGCGGAGCACGGACAGGCGCGCGGCCTGCTCGGCCGCCCACGCCTGCAGGTCACCCAGCACGGCCGGGCCCGACGCGTCCTGGGCGGCGAGCAGGGCCCGCGAGCCCTCGCCGGTGGACGAGTCGAACTCCGCGATGGCGCCCTCGACGAGCACCGGGTCGAGCCCGCTGGACGTGTCCCTGGCCACGAGCTGCTCGACCTCGCCGATGCGGGCGGTGGCGAGCTCGAGGTGCCGCTGGGCGCGGGCCTGCTCGTCGAACGTCATCGCGAGGCCGACGTTCTCGGCGGTCCGCTTGAACGCGTACAGGGTGTCGCCGGGCAGCGCGGAGCGGCTCGCGAGGTCGCCGCCGACGGCGATGGCCACCAGGGCCACGAGCGAGGCGGCGACGATCGCCGCGACCCGCCTGCGCGCGCTGCGCGCCGCGGGGCGGCGCGAGCCGGCGTCCCGGCCCGCGGGGCGCGAGGGCAGGCTGTGCCGGCCGGTGCGCCGCGGGCGGGCCGCGGCGACGTCGGGCGCGTGCACGGCGCCGCGCTCGGGGGCGACCGGGTCGTCGTCGACGAGCGGCGCGATCTCGGACGTCGTCGCGGCGGCGGGGGCGTCGCGCACCGGGGAGATCGGCGCGGTGAGCTCTGCGGCGACGGGCGGCGGGGCCGGTGCGTTCTCGACCATGGCCGCCATGAGGCGCGCCTTGGCCCGGGCACGGGCGTCCGGGGTCGGGTCGAATGCAGACCCCCGGGTACGCAGCATCGCGACGATCTGCAGATCGCGGGCGAGCCCGGGCTCGGCGACGGAGCCGGGGGGTGTCCCCAGCTCGATCGCCTCGGCGAGCCGCTCGGCGTCCCTCGTCACGGGGTCGCTGCTCCCTGGTTCGCTGCCCTGTCCGGCGGGCATGTTGGCCGTCCTCACTGCATCCCTGCGCTCGTTGTCGCGGCGCCCGGTACTGCTGCGCTTGCTCGACGTTCGCCGGTACAACGAGCCGTCCGGCGCGGGGTTACGGCTGTGAGACCGTTCACCGCATCGAGTCGTTCGTTCGTCGCTCCCGTAACGCCGGCGGGCCCGGCCGCGATATGGGGCCGTCTCATCGGAGCCCCTCGGGGAGCAGTTGGGCGAGCCGGCGTACCGCCCGGTGCTGCAGGGCCTTGACCGCACCCTCGTTGCGGTCCATGATGCGCGCCGTCTCGGCGACGGACAGGCCCTGCAGGAAGCGCAGGTGGATGCATTCCTGCTGGTCGGGGTTGAGCTTGGCCACGCAGCGGAGCAGTTCGTCGTGGGTGGCGCCGTCGAGCACCTGCTGCTCGGGCCCGTGCGTGGAGGGCGAGAGGTCGAGCATGTCGGCCGTCGTGGACTCCAGCCGGTAGCGGCTCGACTTCACGTGGTCGAAGATCAGGTTGCGGGCGATGGTGACGAACCACGCCGCGATGTCGCGGCCCTGGTAGGTCACCGACCCGATCCGGCGCAGTGCCCGGACGAACGTCTCGGACGTGATGTCCTCGGCCAGCGGCCGGTCGTTCGTGCGGAAGAGCACGAAGCGGAACACCACGTCGTAGTAGCGCTCGAAGAGCTGCTCGAACGCCGCCATGTCACCGGCCTGCGCGGCCTGGACGAGGTGCCAGGTGGAGTCGGCGGTCACGTCGGGACCCTCGACGGCCTCGTCGGTCGGGGGGAGCGGTTCGGGCTCGGACGCGGCGGAGGGCGGCGGTTGCCGGGGGAGCGGCATGGCCTGGCCGGTGGGGGCGTCCTCGCCCACCCGGTGGGCGGACGTGGTGGGCATCTCGGTCTCCCTTTCCGCGGAGCGGCGGGTGGCGTCGGTGCGGAGCAGCCGGGACGGTCGCATCAGGGGGGTCATGCCTCCCGACCGGGTGCGGACGGGCCGCGGGGATCGCGGTCGGTCCGCGGTGCACCGGCGACGAGCTGCATGCCACTCCCTCGGGTGAGTTGCGCGTCGAATTCGGGGTTCGGCGCGTTGAGACGGCTGTAGCGGCGGAGCATACGGCGGACCCGGTGTGGTGAAGCACGCAGCATCCGTTCGTCCTCATGCGGTTCCGGTGAGCGGACGGTCACGCGCGGTGAGCGTCATCGCTCCGCGCGTGTCGCGGGGCGAGCGGTGCACCCGGCCCGTCCGCTGCGCCGAGCGGAGTAGCGGACGGGCCACCGGGCGAGCGTGGAAGACTCGGTGCGGCAGCCGTCCGGCCGGTCGCGGCGGGGTGGCGGCACCTCAGCAGAGCAGTCGAGCCCCGACAGTCGAGCCCCGACAGACCAGGAGCGCCGTGGACAGCCGGAGCGGGCCGCAGGCCACCGCAGACCCCACGCACCTCGTGGCGCTGGTGACGCGCGCCGCCACCGCGACCCCCGACCATCCGGCGATCGTCGACACGGCCGCGGGCAGCACGCTGACCTGGGCGGACCTGTCGGCGGCCGCAGCGGCCGAGGCGGCCCGCCTGCGCGGGGCCGGCATCGCCCCCGGCGACCGCGTCGTGGTGCGCCTGGGCAACGGGGCCGCGTTCTGCGTGGCGCTGCTCGGCGCCCTGCACGCCGACGCGATCGCCGTGCCGATCGGGCCGGTGTCGGTGCCCCGCGAGCTCGACATCATCCTCGGCGACTGCCGGCCCGCCGTCGTCGTCGCGGAGCCGGGGGACACCGCCGCGGAGTCGTGCGCGGGCGCCGTCGGCGCGGCCGTGCTGCCCCCGCCCGACGTCGCGGCGCGCCCGGCGGACGGCGCCGAGGTCACCCATGGTGAGGGCGGCGAGGCCGTCGCGCTGCTCGTCTACACGTCGGGCACCACGGGCACCCCGCGCGGCGTGCAGCTCTCGCACCGGGCCGTCCTGGCCAACCGGAGGCAGGCCGCGGAGCTGCGTCCGGCCCCCGTCACGGCGGTGGACCGGGTGCTGCTGGCGCTGCCGCTGTTCCACGTCTTCGGGCTCGCCGCGGGCTTCCTGCAGGTCTGCTGGGCGGGCGCCACGGCCGTGCTGACCGAGCGGTTCGAGCCCGCCCACACCGCGCGGGTGCTGCGCGAGCAGCGGGTGAGCGGGGTCGCGGGCGTCCCGTCGATGTTCCGGTCGCTGCTCGACCTGCCCGCCGAGGAGCTCCGGGCGGCCACCGCGGGGCTGCGGCTGTGCACCTCCGGGGGCGCCCCGCTGCCCGCGCGCTGGCTGGCCGACTTCCAGGCCGCCACCGGGCTGTGGATCTTCGAGGGGTACGGCCTGTCCGAGGCCGGGCCCGTCGTCACGACGAACGGCGCCGACGGCCGGGCCAAGCCGGGGTCGGTCGGGCGCCCGCTGCCGGGCGTCGAGCTGCGGCTGGTCGACGCGTCCGGCCGCCCGCTGACCGAGCCCGACGCCGACGCCGACGAGGACGAGCTCGACACGCTCGACGACGTCTCCGACCCCACCGAGGACACCGGCCTGGTCGCCCTGCGCGGGCCCAACCTGTTCTCCGGCTACTGGCCCGACGGCGCGGGCGGGCCGGACGCCGAGGGCTGGTTCCGCACCGCCGACGTCGGCTTCCTCGACGCCGACGGCGACCTGCACCTCGTCGACCGCTCCTCGGACCTGGTGATCGTCAACGGGTTCAACGTCTACCCCCGCGAGGTCGAGCGGGTGCTCGCCGAGCTGGAGGGAGTGGCCGAGGCCGCCGTCGTCGGCGTGCCGGACGACCGCACCGGCGAGGCGGTCAAGGCCGTGCTCGTCCGCGCGGACGGCACGGCGCTCACCGAGGACGAGGTCGTCGCGCACTGCCGCATCCGGCTGGCCCGGTTCAAGGTCCCCGCCGTGGTGAGCTTCGTCGAGGAGCTGCCCCGCACGCCGACCGGCAAGGTCGCCCGGCGCCAGCTGGCGGCGTCGTGAGCGCGCCGGCGCACCGGGTCACCGTCTACACCCGCGCCGGGTGCTCCCTGTGCGTCACGGCCGAGGCCGACGTGGCCCGGATCTGCGGGGAGCTGGGCGTGGGCTGGGTGGCCGTCGACGTCGACACCGACCCGGAGCTGCGGGCCGAGTACGGCGACCGGGTGCCGGTCGTCGCGATCGACGGCCGCGAACACGGCTTCTTCCGCGTCGAGGAGGCGCGTCTGCGGGAGGATCTCGCCCGATAGCGGCGAGGGCGAACCGCAAGCTCCATTCGGGCGAACCCTGTCCCGTGAGCACCACCGAGACACCGCCGCAGCAGGCCGCCCCCCGTGCCGAGGGTGGCGTCCCGCGCGTCACCGCCGCGCTGATCGGTCTGGTGTCGGTGGGCGCGGCGCTCGGCCTCGGCCACCTCGCCGCGGCCCTGGTGTCGCCGCCGTCCTCGCCGTTCCTCGCGGTCGGCGACACGGTCATCCGCTTCTCGCCGCAGTGGCTCACGGAGTTCGCGAAGACCACCTTCGGCACGGCCGACAAGCCGATCCTGCTCGCCGGGATGGGCGTGGTGATCCTCGGGATCGCCGCACTGGCCGGCCTGCTCTCCCGGCGCGACCCGCTCGTCGGCACGGTCGTCGTCGCGGCGATGGGCCTGGTCGGCCTGGCGGTCGTCGTGCTCTCGCCCGGCTTCGGCCCCGCCGACCTCGTCGCCCCGCTCGTCGCGATCCTCGCCGGGCTGCTCGCCTTCCGGCTGCTGCACCGGCGGGCGCGGGCGGCCGCCGCCCCCGCGGGCGGCGGCCCGCAGGTCTCGCGCCGGGCCGTGCTGGTCGGGACGTCCGCGGTCGGCGTCGGCGCGCTGGCCGCCGCGGGCGGCGGGCAGCTCCTGGGCGCGAACATCGGCGACTCGCGCGCGTCGGTCACCGCGCAGCTCGCGCGGCTGCGGCTGACCGAGACCGCGCCGCCCGTGCCCGCCGCCGCCGCGTTCCCGGAGTCGATCCCGTTCATCACCCCGAACGCCGACTTCTACCGCGTCGACACCGCCCTGCAGATCCCCTCGCAGGCGGCCGCGGACTGGACCTGCCGCGTGCGCGGCATGGTCGACAACGAGCTCACCCTGACCTTCGACGACCTGCTCTCCCGGCCGCTGGTCGAGCGCACCATCACGATGACGTGCGTCTCCAACGAGGTGGGCGGGCCCTACATCTCCACGGCCGACTTCATCGGCGTGGAGCTGCGCGACGTCCTCATGGAGGCGGGCGTGCGGCCGGGCGCCGACCAGATCCTGTCCACCAGCCTCGACTCCTGGACCGCGGGCACGCCCACCGACGTCGTGATGGAGCCCGGGCGCGGCGCGCTGCTGGCCGTCGGGATGAACGGCGAGGCGCTGCCGCCCGAGCACGGGTTCCCGGTCCGGATGATCGTGCCCGGCCTCTACGGCTTCCTGTCGGCCACCAAGTGGCTGGCCGACATCGAGCTGACGACGTTCGCCGCGGCGCAGGGGTACTGGCTGCAGCGCGGGTGGGGGCAGTTCGCCCCGATCAAGACCCAGTCCCGGATCGACAGCCCCCGCGGCTTCCAGCAGGTGCCGGCCGGCCCCGTCACGGTGTCCGGGATCGCCTGGTCGCAGCCGATCGGGGTCAGCCGCGTCGAGGTGCGGGTGGACGACGGCCCCTGGCAGGACGCCGAGCTGGCCGCCGAGGTGAACCCGCGCACGTGGCGGATGTGGCGCGCGAGCGTCGAGCTCGACCGCGGGACGCACCGCGTGCAGAGCCGGGCCACGGACGCGAACGGGGTCACGCAGCCCGAGGAGCGGGTGGCCCCGATCCCGGACGGCGCCACGGGGTGGCCGGTCGTCGTCTTCACCGTCACCTGACACCGCTCGCCCGTTCGGCGCACGTTGGTGCGTTCGAGTGGCCGAGCGGCGGCACCACCCCAATGATCTCTACGGACAACCCCGGTGACGTGATCGAAACGTTACGTCCGGTGAGTGAACCACCTTTGGCGCGATGTCGAAGGTTTGTGTGTACCGCGGCTCGGGACAACCCGGGTCCAGTTCGAGGAGGAACCCCAAGTGCGAAAGATCCAGCGACTGGCCGCCGTCGGCGCCATGGCCGCCCTGACCGTGGCGCTGGGCGCGTGCAGCAGCTCCGAGACCCCGTCCGCCGAGCCGTCCGCCTCGGCGGAGCCCACCTCGGCCGCGGCCCCCACCAGCGAGGCCATGGCGATGGGCGACGGCGTCACCACGATCGAGGACATCTTCGGCCCGGCCTGCTCGCAGGTCCCGACCGAGGGCGAGGGTTCGGCGCAGGGCATGGTCGACGACCCGGTGGGCACCGCCGCGTCGAACAACCCGCTCCTCACCACGCTCGTCGCCGCGGTCACCCAGGCCAACCTGGTCGACACGCTCAACGACCCGGCCGCCACCTACACCGTGCTGGCCCCGGCCAACCCGGCGTTCGAGGCCCTGGGCCAGGAGACCGTGGACGCCGTCCTGGCCGACCAGGAGCTGCTCACCACCATCCTGACCTACCACGTCGCGGGCACCCGCTCCGACGCCGCCGGTCTCGTCGAGGCGGGCACGTTCGAGTCGCTGCAGGGCGGCGCGGTCGAGGTCGGCGGCACCGCCGACGCCCCGACCTTCCAGGGCATCGGCAACGCCGAGCCCGCCACCAACCTCTGCGGCAACATCCCGACCGCGAACGCCACCGTGTTCGTGATCGACCAGGTCCTCATGCCGACCGCCAGCTGACACCCTCCAGCACCGCCCGCAGGGGCGGCCCCGGGATCCCCGGGGCCGCCCCTGCGGCGTTGTGCGGGGTGCGTGACGGACCCCTCGCGCGGGCCCCCTCCACCGGCCCTCCACCGGGCCTCGAGGCGACGAGCGGAGGGTGTGGTGCGACGACCGGCGACACCCGTCGGACGCCCCGCGTGAGCACGCTCGCGGCCAAGATCGCAACTTTGTGCAGGTGTTCACAAGCGGCTACCGTGGGAACCCAGCCGCCGTCAAGCCCCGATGTCCGAGGCCCCCGGGTGTTCCCGCCCGACGAGCGACGGCCCGGCGCAGGACGACCCGAGGAGCACCCACCCGTGACACCGCCCGGAGACGCGAACGGAGCGGGGGCGAGGACGGTACCGGAGGCCACGGTCGCCCGGCTCGCCGTCTACCTCCGGATGCTCGGCGAGCTGGCCGAGCAGGGCGCGGACACCGTCTCCAGCGACGAGCTCGCCACCGCCACCGGCGTCAACCCGGCGAAGCTGCGCAAGGACCTGTCCTACATCGGGTCGTACGGCACGCGCGGCGTCGGCTACGACGTCTCGGCGCTGCTGCAGCAGCTCGAGCGGGTCCTCGGGCTCACCCACCGCCAGTCGGTCGCGCTCGTCGGCGTCGGCAATCTCGGCCACGCGCTCGCGGGCTACGGCGGGTTCGGCGGGCGCGGGTTCCCCGTCACGGCGCTGTTCGACGTCGACCCCGACCTCGTCGGCATCCACATCAACGGCATCCTCGTCGACCACGTGCGCGACGTGCCCACCGTGTGCGCCGAGCGCGGCGTCACCATCGGTGTCATCGCCACCCCCGCGCAGGGCGCCCAGGCCGCCTGCGACCTGCTGGTCTCGGCCGGCGTGCGCAGCATCCTCAACTTCGCCCCCGTCGTGCTGCAGGTGCCGGCCGAGGTGGAGCTGCGCAAGGTCGACCTTGCCGTCGAGCTGCAGGTCCTGTCGTTCCACGTGGCGCGCCGCCACGTCCAGGAGCACCCGCCGGCCGCGGTCAACGGCCACGCGAACGGGCACACCAACGGGCACGCGGTATCCGTGCCCGGCCGGACCGCTCTTCTCGACGGGCGGGCGGAGGAGTCACGATGACGGTTCTGGTGGTCGGGCTGTCGCACCGCAGCGCGCCCGTCGAGGTGCTCGAACGGGCCGCCGTCGGCGCGCCGGACGTGCCCAAGCTGCTCGACGAGATGCTCCGCGCGGAGCACGTCTCCGAGGCCATGCTGCTCTCCACGTGCAACCGCATCGAGGTCTACGCGGTCGTCGACGCGTTCCACGGCGGGCTCGCCGACGTCTCGTCGACGCTGTCGCGGCACTCCGGGATGCCGCTCGCCGAGCTCACCGAGCACGTCTACGTGCACTACGCGGGCTCCGCGGTCCAGCACCTGTTCGCCGTCGCCGCCGGGCTCGACTCGATGGTCGTCGGCGAGGCCCAGATCCTCGGCCAGCTGCGTGCGGCCTACGCCGCCGCCGACGAGGCCGGCACGGTCGGGCGCGCGATGCACGAGCTCGCCCAGCACGCGCTGCGCGTCGGCAAGCGGGTGCACGCGAGCACCGGCATCGACACCGCCGGCGCCTCCGTCGTCTCCGAGGCCCTCGCCGACGCCGCCACGGCGCTGGGCGGCGACCTCGCGGGCCGGCGCGCCGTGCTCGTCGGGGCGGGCGCGATGGGCGGCCTCGCCGCGGCGCACCTGCGCCGGGCGGGCGCGGCCGGGATCGTCGTGCTCAACCGCACCGCCGACCGGGCCGCCCGCCTCGCCGCCACCAGCACGGAGAACGGCCTCCCGGCCGGCGCCGGCACGCTCGACCGGCTCGCCGCCGAGCTGCCCGGGGCCGACCTGCTCGTCGCCTGCACCGGCGCGATCGGCACCGTCGTCGACCGCGACGTCGTCGCCGAGGCGGTGCGGGGCCGGGACGGGCGCCCGCTGGCCGTCTGCGACCTGGGGCTGCCCCGCGACGTCGACCCGGCCGTCGGCACGCTGCCCGGCGTCACGCTCGTCGACCTCGCGGCCCTGCAGCGCCGCCTGGCCACCGGCGAGCGCGGCGCCGCCGTCGCGGCCGCGCAGGAGCTCGTCGCCGAGGAGTCCCAGGCCTACCTCGCCGCGCAGCGCTCCGCCGAGGTCACGCCCACCGTCACCGCGCTGCGCCGCCGGGCCTCCGAGGTCATCGACGCCGAGCTGCTGCGCCTCGACGGGCGGCTGCCCGGGTTGGACGACCGGGTGCGCGGCGAGTTCGGCGCCACCGTGCGCCGTGTCGTCGACAAGCTGCTCCACGCCCCGACGGTGCAGGTCAAGCGCCTCGCGGAGGGACCGGACGGCAGCACCTACGCCGAGGCGCTGCGCGCGCTGTTCGAGCTCGACCCGCAGACCCCGGCCGCCGTCGCCGTGCAGCGCAGCGGCGACGTACTGGCCGCGCTGGAAGCGCGCGAGGAGGCCCCGTGAGCACGCTCCGCATCGGGACGCGCCCCAGCGCGCTGGCCGTGGCCCAGTCGGGCCAGGTCGCCGCGCGGCTGCGCGCCGCCGGGCACGCCGCCGAGCTGGTGGAGATCAGCTCCACCGGCGACCGGTCGTCGGCGCCCGTCGTCGAGCTGGGCGTCGGCGTGTTCGTCTCCGCCCTGCGCGAGGCGCTCGCGGCCGGCGAGATCGACGTGGCGGTGCACTCCTACAAGGACCTGCCCACCGCCCCCGACCCGCGCCTGGTCCTCGCCGCGGTCCCGCCGCGGGAGGACCCGCGCGACGCGCTCGTCGCCCGCGACGGCCTGGTGCTCGGCGAGCTGCCGAACGGGTCGCGGGTGGGCACCGGCTCGCCGCGGCGCGCCGCGCAGCTCGACGCGCTCGGGCTGGGCCTGGAGGTCGTGCCGATCCGGGGCAACGTCGACACCCGGATCGGGAAGGTCCGCTCCGGCGAGCTGGACGCCGTGGTGGTCGCCGCGGCGGGGCTGCGCAGGCTCGGCCGGGTCGACGAGGCCACGGAGCTGCTCGAACCGGTGCAGATGCTGCCGGCGCCCGCGCAGGGCGCCCTCGCGGTGGAGTGCCGGGAGACCGACGTGGAGCTGGCCGGCGCGCTCGCCGCGGCGCTGGACGACCCGCTCACGCGGGCCGCCGTCCTCGCCGAGCGCTCGGTGCTCGCCGCACTCGAGGCGGGGTGCAGCGCACCCGTCGCCGCCCTCGCCGAGGTCGTCTCGGACATCGACGACGACGGCACCGTCCTGGACCGCATCTCGCTGCGGGCCGTGGTCGGTACCACCGACGGCGCGCTGTTGCGCGCGTCGAGCACGGGAGACATGGACGTCGCCGAGAAGCTCGGAGCGGCCCTGGCCGCCGAGCTCCTCGACATGGGGGGCGGCTCGCTGCCCCTGGGAAACCGCTGACCAGGAGTACGAGAGACAAGATGAACCGAGCACCTTCCACCGGCCGCGTCGCCTTCGTGGGCAGCGGCCCCGGCGATCCGGGCCTGCTCACCGTGCGCGCGCGGGACGCCATCGCCGCCGCGCCCCTGATCGTCACCGACCCGGACGTGCCGGAGGCCATCCTCGCGCTGGCCGCCGAGGGCGCGGAGGTCCGGCCCGCCGTGGGCCAGCCCGCCGACGTCGCGCGCGACCTGGTCGCCGAGGCCCGCGCCGGGCGCTCCGTGACCCGGCTGGTCAGCGGCGACCCGCTGACCGTCGACGCCGTGGTCGCCGAGGCCGTCGCGGTGGCCGGCGCCGAGGTGGCGTTCGACGTCGTCCCGGGCGTGCCGTCGGGCACCGCCGTCCCCGCCTACGCCGGCGTGCCGCTCGGCTCGGCGCACATCGAGGCCGACGTCCGCGCGGGCGTCGACTGGGCCGCGCTCGCCGCGGCGCCGGGCGTCCTCGTGCTGCACGCCGGGCCCACGCACCTCACCGAGATCGTCGCCGGGCTCACCGAGAACGGCGTCCCGTCGCAGACGCCCGTCGCGGTCACCGCGGGCGGCTCGCAGACCACGCAGAAGACGGTGCAGGCCACGCTGGCCACCGTCGTCGGCGAGGCGGGTGACCTCGAGGGGCCGCTCGTCGTCACCGTCGGCGCCGAGGTCGGGCTGCGCGCCGAGCTGTCGTGGTGGGAGTCCCGCGCGCTGTACGGCTGGCGCGTGCTGGTGCCCCGCACGAAGGACCAGGCCGGCGCCATGAGCGAGCGCCTCGCCGTGCACGGCGCCTCCGCCGAGGAGGTGCCCACCATCGCCGTCGAGCCGCCGCGCTCGCCCACGCAGATGGAGCGCGCGGTCAAGGGGCTGGTGGACGGGCGCTACCAGTGGGTCGTGTTCACCTCCACCAACGCCGTCAAGGCCGTGTGGGAGAAGTTCGCCGAGTTCGGCCTCGACGCCCGCGCGTTCTCCGGCGTGAAGATCGCCTGCGTCGGCACCGCGACCGCGGAGAAGGTGCGCGGCTTCGGCATCGTCCCCGAGCTCGTGCCCGACATCGAGGAGTCCCAGGAGTCCTCGTCCGAGGGCCTGCTGGGGATCTTCCCGCCCTACGACGACGTGCTCGACCCGGTGGACCGCGTCCTGCTCCCGCGGGCCGACATCGCCACCGAGACCCTCGCCGCGGGCCTGCGCGACCGCGGCTGGGAGATCGACGACGTCACGGCGTACCGGACCGTCCGGGCGGCCCCGCCGCCCGCGCCGATCCGCGAGGCGATCAAGACCGGCGGGTTCGACGCGGTGTGCTTCACCAGCTCGTCCACCGTCCGGAACCTGGTCGGCATCGCGGGCAAGCCGCACGCCCGCACGATCGTCGCCTGCATCGGCCCGGCCACGGCCGAGACGGCGCGGGAGTTCGGCCTGCGGGTCGACGTGCAGCCCGACGAGGCCCGCGTCCCCGCCCTGGTCGACGCCCTCGCCGCGCACGCCGCCAAGCTCCGCGCCGAGGGGGCCCTCCCGCCGCCCCGCAAGGCGAAGGCCCGCCGGCGCTGAGCCCCGGGCTCGGGTCCCCGCCCGACCCGCAACGAACGGCACGTCCGTCCACTCCTGGTGGACGGACGTGCCGTTCGTCGTTCCCGGGTTGTCCCCATGAGGGGCCGGTCGTCCACAGGTTCGGGGTCGGGGGTGCCGGCGGGTGGTGCCGGGGTCAGACCATCGGCGCCATGTCTCGTCGCAGCGCTCTCGCCCCGGACGCCTACGCCGCGCTCTGCGGAGCCACCGTCGTGCGGGTGGCCGACCTGGTCGGTCTCGGCCTGGCCCGGAGCACGATCGCCCGGCGCTGTCGCACCGGCGGGCCGTGGCGGCGGATGCTCCCGGGGGTCGTCAAGCTGAACAACGGGCCGCCGACCCGGCCTGAGCGGAGGCTGGCGGCGCTGCTCTACGCGGGCGACCGGGCCCTGCTCACCGGCGCCGACGCGCTGGAGCTGCACGGCATGGAGCGGATGCCGCGGCCGTCGGGACCCGTCCACCTGCTCGTTCCGGAGGACTGCCGCCGGGCCGGGGCGGGCCGGGTCCTCGCCGAGCGCACCCACCGGCTGCCGGAGCCCGAGCCGGGCCGGTGGCCGATGGCCCCGCTCGACCGCGCGGTGCTCGACCACGTCCGGCGCGTCACCGACCGCACGGAGGTGCGGGCCGTGCTGTCCGAGGTCGTGCAGCGCGGCCGGTGCACGCCGGCCCAGCTCGGCGCCGAACTGGAGGCGGGGTGCCAGTGGGGCACGGCCGTGCCCCGATCCGTGCTGCGTGAGGTGTCCGACGGCGTGCGGTCCGCCGCCGAGGCCGCCGCCCGCGCGCTGCTCGCGCGCAGCGGCCTCCCGACGCCGCGGTGGAACGTGGCCCTCCACGACCCGTCCGGGCGGTTCCTCGCGGTACCCGACGCCTGGTTCGACGAGGTCGCACTGGCCTGGGAGATCGACTCGAGGGAGTGGCACCTCGACCCCGGGTCCTACGCCCGCACGATCGAGCGCCGTGCCGCGATGACCGCGGCCGGGGTGATCGTCCTGCCCACCCTGCCCCAGAAGCTGGCGCGCCGCGCCGATGTCCTCCGCGAGCTGCACGGCAGCTACGCGCTGGCGGCCTCCCGGCCCCGTCCGGCGGTGATCGCGGTGCCCCTCTCCGATCGCGACGGACGGCACGTCCGTCCACTCCTCGTGGACGGACGTGCCGTTCGGAGCGCGTCGTAGGCTGCACCCATGGCCTTCCCGTCCCACCGGCCCCGGCGGCTGCGCACCACACCGGCCCTGCGGCGGCTGGTGTCCGAGACCGACCTGCGGCCCCGCCACCTCGTCCTCCCGCTGTTCGTCCGGGAGGGGCTCACCGAGCCGCAGCCGATCGCCTCGATGCCCGGGGTCGTGCAGCACAGCCGCGACTCGCTGCGCAAGGCATGCGCCGAGGCGGTGGCGGCGGGGGTCGGCGGGCTGATGCTGTTCGGCGTCCCGGCCGAGCGGGACGCCGTCGGCAGCGCGGGGGTCGACCCGGACGGCGTGCTCAACGCGGCGCTGCGCGACGTCCGCGCCGAGGTGGGCGACACGACGGTGCTGATGGCCGACACCTGCCTGGACGAGTTCACCGACCACGGCCACTGCGGCGTGCTGGACGCGTCCGGGGCGGTCGACAACGACGCCACGCTGGCCGTGTACGCCGAGATGGCGGTCGCCCAGGCCGAGGCCGGGGCGCACCTGCTCGGCCCCAGCGGGATGATGGACGGCCAGGTCGGCGTCATCCGCGAGGCGCTGGACGCCGCCGGGCACACCGGCACGGGCATCCTCGCCTACACCGCGAAGTACGCCTCGGCGTTCTTCGGCCCGTTCCGCGAGGCCGTGGACTCCCAGCTGCGCGGGGACCGGCGCGCGTACCAGCAGGACCCCGGCAACGTCCGGGAGTCGCTGCGCGAGCTCGCGCTCGACCTCGAGGAGGGCGCCGACATGGTGATGGTCAAGCCCGCGATGTCCTACCTCGACGTGCTGCGGGCCGTCGCCGAGACCGCGGACGTGCCGGTGGCGGCCTACCAGGTGTCGGGGGAGTACGCGATGGTCGAGGCCGCGGCCGCGCAGGGCTGGCTCGACCGGGAGCGCACGATCCTGGAGACGCTGACCGGCATCCGGCGCGCGGGCGCCGACGTGGTGCTCACGTACTGGGCCACCGAGGTCGCGGCCTGGGTGTAGCCTGCGCCCGCCGGTGATCTTCAGGGAGGGGACCCCGAGATGAGCTACGACCCCGCGTCGGGCGGCCCGGGCTGGCAGCAGCAGCCCCCCGGCTACCCGCCCCCCGGCGGCGGCTTCGGGCAGCAGCAGCCCCCCGGCTGGGGTCCGCCCCCCGGCCAGGGCGGCTACGGCGCCCCCGCCCAGCGGAGCTCGTTCGCGGCGCTGTTCGACTTCAGCTTCACCACCTTCGCCACGCCCGGGCTGATCAAGCTGCTCTACGTCATGGGCATGGTCCTGCTGGTCATCGCCTGGCTGGGCTACACCGTCTTCGGCTTCGTGGTCGACCCGGGCCTGGGGTTCCTGGCGCTGTTCCTCGGCGGTGTGCTGGTGCTGTTCTACCTCGCGTTCCTCCGGCTGATCCTCGAGTTCTACTTCGCCGTGGTCCGCATGTCCGAGGACATCCACAGGCGTCCCTGACCAGGCGCTACCGTGGAGCCATGAGCACTCCCGAGGAGCCTCGCTACGGCACGGGGTACGGGGGCGCCCGCTACCCGCTGCCCCCGGGCCAGGAGCCCCCGACCCAGCAGGCCCCGGTCCCGCAGGGCGGCGGCTACCCGTACGGCCAGTACAGCCCCTACGGGCCGTACACGCCCCCGCCCGCGGGCACCGGCGGCGGCCTCGACCGGACGCCGCCCCCCCGCCCGGGGGCGATGATCCTCGGCCTGGTGCTCCTGCTGCTGGCGGCGCTGCCGTTCCTCGCGTTCGGGCTGGTGTTCCTGCTCGTCCCGATCGGCCCGGAGCTGCTGCCGCCCAACGCCCTGGACAACCCGGCGCTCAGCGACGCGGGCATCACCTCCCCGGAGGCGTTCGTCTCGGTCCTGCGGATCATGGCCGGGTTCTTCACCGCGCTGGCCGCCGTCTACGTGATCTTCGCGATCATCGCGTTCACCGGACGGAACTGGGCCCGGATCCTCGTCGCGGTGATGACGGTGGGCTTCTCGGTGTTCCTGATCCTCGGGTTCGTCTCGGCGGTCGCCGTCGACCCGGCGGGCGCGGCGATCGTCATCGCCCCGGTCGTGCTGGCGGTCGGCGGGCTCGCCACGTGGTTCGCCCCACAGGCCAACCGCTGGTACGCCGCGCGCTGAGCGCGGCTGGAACACTGGGGGCCGTGGTACCCACGACGTCGTCAGCCCCCGACCGTTCCCGCGCCCTGTTCGAGCGGGCGTCCGCCGCGATCCCGGGCGGGGTGAACTCCCCGGTCCGCGCGTTCACCTCCGTCGGGGGCACGCCCCGGTTCATGGCCTCGGCGCAGGGCCCGTGGCTCACCGACGCCGACGGCAACCGCTACGTCGACCTGATCTGCTCGTGGGGGCCGATGATCCTCGGCCACGCGCACCCCGCCGTCGTCGACGCCGTGCGCGCCGCGGCCGGGCACGGGCTGTCCTTCGGCGCCCCGACCGAGGCCGAGATCGAGCTCGCCGAGGCGATCATCGGGCGGGTGGCGCCGGTCGAGCAGGTGCGCCTGGTCAACTCCGGCACCGAGGCCACGATGAGCGCGATCCGGCTGGCCCGCGGCATCACCGGCCGCACGGCGGTCGTGAAGTTCGCCGGCTGCTACCACGGCCACGTCGACGCGCTGCTCGCCGAGGCCGGGTCCGGCGTCGCGACGCTGGGCCTGCCCACCAGCCCGGGCGTGACGGGGGCGCAGGCCGCCGACACGATCGTCCTGCCCTACAACGACCTCGACGCCGTACGCGCCGTGTTCGCCGAGCGCGGCTCCGAGATCGCGTGCGTCATCACCGAGGCGGCGGCGGGCAACATGGGCGCGGTCGCGCCCGTCCCCGGCTTCAACGCCGGGCTGCGCGAGGTCTGCCACGCCCACGGCGCGCTGCTCGTCGTCGACGAGGTGATGACCGGCTTCCGGGTGTCGGCGGCGGGCTGGTACGGCCTCGACGGCGTGGCCGGTGACCTCTACACGTTCGGCAAGGTGATGTCCGGGGGGCTGCCGGCCGCGGCGTTCGGCGGGTCGGCCGCGCACATGGCGCACCTCGCGCCGGCCGGGCCGGTGTACCAGGCGGGCACGCTGTCCGGGAACCCCGTCGCCGTCGCGGCCGGGCTGGCCACGCTCCGCACCGCCGACGCCGCCGTCTACGCCACCCTGGACGCGAACGCCAAGCGGCTGGGCACCCTGCTCGGCGACGCGCTCGCCGGAGCGGGCGTCCCGCACCGCGTCCAGTACGCGGGGTCGATGGTCTCGGTCTTCTTCACCGAGGACGAGGTGCGCGACTACGCCGGCGCCCGCGCCGCGCAGACCTGGCGGTTCCCGCCGTTCTTCCACGCACTGCTCGACCGCGGGGTGTACGCCCCGCCGAGCGCGTTCGAGGCCTGGTTCGTCTCCGCGGCCCTCGACGACGACGCGTGGGCGACGATCGAGGCCGCCCTCCCCGCCGCGGCGGCCGCCGCCGCGGCCGCGGAGCCCGTCCGATGACGCGGACCGTGGTCCACCTGCTGCGCCACGGCGAGGTGCACAACCCCGACGGCATCCTCTACGGCAGGCTCCCCGGCTTCCGCCTCTCGGCGAACGGCCGCCACCAGGCCGAGATCGTCGCGAAGGCGCTGGCCGACGCCGATCTCGGCGCCGTCGTCGCGTCGCCGCTGCAGCGGGCGCAGGAGACCGCGGCCCCGGTCGCGGCCGCGCACGGCCTGCAGGTCGGCACGGACGAGGGGCTCATCGAGGCCGGCAACCAGTTCGAGGGGGAGCGGGTCTCCGTCGGCGACGGCGCGCTGCGCAGCCCGCGGCACTGGCCCAAGCTGCGCGACCCGTTCACCCCGTCCTGGGGCGAGCCGTACCGCGAGATCGGCGAGCGGATGCTCGCGGCCGTGCACCGGGCCCGGGAGACCGCGCCGGGCCGCGAGGTGCTGTGCGTGTCGCACCAGCTGCCGATCTGGACGCTGCGCCGGTTCGTCACCGGGCAGCGGCTCTGGCACGACCCGCGGCGCCGGCAGTGCGCGCTGGCCTCGCTCACCTCGCTGGTCTTCGACGGGGCCGAGCTCGTGCAGGTGCGCTACACCGAACCGGCAGGCGGCAGCGACCCGAGGGCGACGGGCGCATGAGGGCACTCGCGCTGCTGCTCGGGGCACTGCTGCTGCTCACCGGCTGCTCCGGCACCCAGGACGCCGTCGCGACCGGCGGGGAGTTCACGTTCGTCGCCCCCGGCGGGCAGACCACCATCAGCTACCCGGAGGCCGAGCGGGGCCGGGTCACCGGCATCACCGGGGAGAGCCTCCTCGACCCCGGCCGGACGATCTCGCTCGACGACTACGCCGGGCGGGTCGTCGTCCTCAACGTGTGGGGCTCCTGGTGCGGACCGTGCCGGGAGGAGGCCCCCGACCTGCAGTTCGTGCAGGAGCAGACCGCCTCCGACGGCGCCGTCGTGCTGGGCATCGACGTCCGCGACGACCGCGACGCCGCGGCCGACTTCCTCCGCGACCGCGGGCTGACCTACGACTCGATCTACGACTTCCCGCAGCGGACGCTCGCCGCGCTCGACGGGTTCCCGCGCAACGCCGTGCCGTCGACGATCGTGCTGGACGAGCAGCACCGGGTCGCCTGGGTGACCCTGCTGCCGATCCGGCCGTCGGACCTCATCACCGTGGTGAAGGACCTGGCGGCCGAACCCCCCGCGGCGACCTGACCCGGGCGCCGGGCGCTGCACTACGCGCTGTAGAACCCGACGCGCGGACCGCCGGGACCGCGGCCTACCCTGGAGCGCGATGGACCCCTCGACCACCCTCGCGGTCTCCGGCCCGCTGCTGGTCGCGGCCGCCGTGGCCGTGCTGGCGGGCGCGGTGAGCTTCGCGTCGCCGTGCGTCGTGCCGCTGGTCCCCGGCTACCTCGCGTACCTCGCCGGGCTCGTCGGCGTGGAGAACGGGGAGCAGGACAGCAGGCGGTGGCGGGTGGCGGGCGCGGCGGCGCTGTTCGTCGCCGGGTTCACGGTCGTGTTCGGCGTGATCCTCGTCGGCGTGGTGTGGCTGGCCGACGCGCTGGTGGCCAACGAGGCCGTGCTGCAGCGGGTCGGCGGCGTCGTGATGATCGCGATGGGGCTGGCGTTCGTCGGGCTCATCCCGGTCCTGCAGTACGAGAAGCGGGTGCACTGGCTGCCGCGCGCCGGCGTGTGGGGCGCACCGCTGCTCGGCGCGGTGTTCGGGCTGGGCTGGGTGCCCTGCATCGGCCCGACGCTCGCGGGCGTCGTCGCCGTGGCCGCGGGCACCGGCGGCGGGTCGCTGCGCGGGGTCGTGCTGACGCTCGCCTACTGCGCGGGCCTCGGGCTCCCGTTCGTGCTCATCGCGCTGGGCGCCTCGCGGGCCGTGCGCACGCTGGGCTGGCTGCGCAGGCACACCCGCCGCATCCAGATCGGCGGTGGCGTGCTCATGGTGGCCGTCGGGGTGCTGCTGCTCACCGGCCTGTGGGGCGGCCTGCTCGTGCGGCTGCAGGTCTCCGTCGCCGGTTTCACCCCGGTGCTGTGAGGACCGGGGTGCCGTGATGGTGGAGACCGCGACCCGCGCCCCGGAGTCCCCCGGGCCGCGTCCCCGGATGCCCCGGCTCACCTGGGCGCGCAACGCCTGGCGGGCGCTGACGTCCATGCGGACGGCCCTGGTGCTGCTGTTCCTGCTGGCGCTGGCCGCCCTGCCCGGTGCCCTGCTGCCGCAGCGCTCGCTGAACCAGCAGCTCGTCGACCAGTACTTCGCCGACAACCCGACGCTCGCCCCGCTGCTCGACCGGGTCGGCGCGTTCGACGTGTTCGCCGCGCCATGGTTCGCCGCGATCTACCTGCTGCTCATGATCTCCCTCATCGGCTGCGTGCTGCCGCGCACCTGGGAGGACGCGACGGCGCTGCGGGCCCGGCCGGTGGCGACCCCGCGCAACCTCGCCCGCCTGCCCCACCACGACGGCGGCACCGTCGACGGCGACCCGGACGCCACCACGGCCGCCGTCCACGGCCTGCTGCGCAGCGGGCGGTGGGGTGGCTGGCGCGTCGCCGAGCGCACGGAGGACGGCGGCGTGCGCACGGTCAGCGCGGAGAAGGGCTACTCCCGCGAGATCGGCAACCTGGTGTTCCACCTGTCGCTGGTCGGGCTGCTGCTCGGGTTCGCCGCGGGCAAGCTGCTCGGCTACGAGGGGCAGGTCATCGTGCTCTCCGGGGGCGGGCAGTTCTGCAACACCGGCATCCTCGGCTACGACTCGTTCCGGCCCGGCACCCTCGTCGACGGCACCGACCTCGACCCGTTCTGCGTGCGCGTCGACGACGTCACCGCCGAGTTCCTGCCCACCGGCCAGGCCGAGCGCTACGCCGTCGCGCTGGGCTACCAGACCGGCGCGGACCTCGACACCGGCCGCGTCGACGCGTGGCGGTCGTTCCCGCTGGCGGTGAACAACCCGCTGCGGCTCGACGGCAACCGCGTCTACCTGCTCGGCCAGGGCTACGCGCCGATCTTCACCGTCACGTTCCCGAACGGCGAGCAGCGCACCGGCGAGATCCAGTGGCGCCCGGTCGACCAGTCCACCCTGCTGTCGGAGGGGGCCACGAAGTTCGAGCCGCCCGGGGTCACCGACGACGAGCAGCGCCGCCGCAGCCAGATCGCGATCACCGGCCTGCTCGCCCCCACCACGTCCGGCGGGGACGTCGTGACCTCGATCTTCCCGGAGCTGCGCGATCCCGAGGTGGCGGTCGACGTGCTGCGCGGCGACCTCGGGCTCGACGACGGCCGCGGCCAGTCGATCTTCCAGGTGGACCAGGGGAAGATCGAGTCGGGGGAGCTGGTCCGGGTCGCGCGGGTCAACCTCGTGCCCGGGCAGTCGACGACCCTGGACGACGGCACGGTCGTCCGCTTCGACGGCGTGAACGACTGGGTCAACCTGCAGGTGAGCCACGATCCCGGCCAGGTGTGGGTGCTCGTGTTCGCCGTCACCATGATGCTCGGCCTCGGCGCCTCCCTGGGCGTGCGCCGCCGCCGCTTCTGGGCCCGCCTCACCCCCGACGCGACGGATCCCACCCGTACCGTGGTGTCGCTCGGCGGGCTCGCCCGGACCGACCGCGCCGGCTACGGCGAGGAGTTCGACCGTCTCGCCGCCGCCCTGCTACGACCGGAGAAGGAGAGCTGATGCTCGCCGTCTGGAGCGACCGCCTGTTCATGGGCGCGATCGTGGTCTACGTCCTCGCCATCGTGCTGCACGCGATGGAGATCGCCGCCGTGCGCACGGCCGCGCGGTCCGCGCTGGTGGGGGCGGGCGCGCCGGCCGCGACCGACGCCGCGCCGGCCGCCCGCGGGGAGCGCTTCGGCCGGATGGCGGTCTCGGTCACCGCGCTGGGCGCGCTCCTGCACGTCGTGTCCCTCGTGACGCGCGGGCTGGCCGCCGAGCGGTGGCCGCTGGGCAACATGTACGAGTTCTCCTCCGCGATCTGCGCGGCCGCCGTCGTCACCTGGCTCGTGGTGCTGCGCCGGCACGCCGGGGTGCGCACCGTCGGCCCGTTCGTCCTGCTGCCGGTCGTGGCCCTGATGTTCATCGGGCTGCGGGTGCTCTACGCCGAGGCGGCGCCGGTGCAGCCCGCGCTGCAGTCGTACTGGCTCGTCGTGCACGTCACCACGATCAGCATCTCGTCGGGGCTGCTGCTGGTGGCCGGGGTCGCCAGCGTCGTGTTCCTGCTGCGCCGCTCGGGCGCGCTGCCCGCCGTCACCGACCGGCTGCCCTCGGCCGACGCGATCGACCGGCTCGCCTACCGCATCACGATCGTCGCGTTCCCGCTGTTCACGTTCGCCGTCATCACCGGCGCCGTGTGGGCCGAGGCGGCCTGGGGCCGGTTCTGGGGCTGGGACCCCAAGGAGACCGTCGCGTTCGTGTCGTGGGTCGTCTACGCCGCCTACCTGCACGCCCGCGCCACGGCGGGATGGCGCACCGGCCGCGCGGCCTGGATCAACGTGCTCGGACTGGCCACCGTGCTGTTCAACCTGTTCTTCATCAACATGGTGGTCGCGGGGCTGCACTCCTACGCCGGGCTGCAGTGAGCACCCCGAGGAGCACCCGCTGAGCCGACGCACCACCCGTACGCGGCTCGACCATGGCCGACCGCGCGACTACCGTCGGCGTCCGGAGCAGGGATGGACGGTCGGAACGAAGGGCTCGGCGGGGCACACTGATGACAGAGCGTGAGTCCAACGGCGACGGGGACTACCCCGACGGCTCGGTGGGCCGCTACGTACGCGAACAGTGGGGCGCCGCACCCCGCGCGCGCAAGACCCGTCCGTACGTCGCGCCGGTGGAGCCGTCGGAGAGCGGGGCCGAGGGGGAGCGGGAGTCCGCCCCCGACTCGTCCCTGCCGCTGCGCCCGGGGCGCGTACCCGAGGAGGACGCCGCCGGGGACGACGACCTCGCGGCCTGGGCCGAGCGCGGCCGGGCCGTGACCGCCCCGCCGCCCGAGGCCCCCGGCGCACCGCGCACGGCCGAGCGGCCGGTGTTCCCGCCGCGACCGCCCGTGGCGGGTCGCCCGCTGCCCCCCGCCGCCCCGCCGCAGCAGCCCGGGCCCCAGCAGACGGGGCCGCAGCCGATCGGGTCCGAGCAGACCGGGCCGCAGCCGATCGGGCCC
>JAPLAT010000458.1 GCA_026393175.1 Pseudonocardiales bacterium | reverse complement strand
CCCGCCCGTGCCCGCCCCGCCCGCGCCCGCCCCGCCCGCGGCGGCTCCGTTCGTCGCCTCGCTCCCGGCGCTGCACGATCCCGGCCCGCCCCCGGAGCCGTCGCGCTACACCATCGTCCGGCCCTACGTCCTCACCGGCGGGCGCACCCGCGGGCACGTCGACTTCGCCGTGGAGGCGCTGGTCACCACCGTGCCGCGGCCGGGGCGGCAGGGCGAGCCCGTCGAGCACGCGCGGATCCGCGACCTGTGCCGGTCCCCGCGCTCGGTCGCCGAGATCTCGGCGCTGCTGCACCTCCCGCTCGGCGTCACCAGGGTGCTGCTGGCCGACCTGCTCGCCGCGGGCGCGGTGAGCGTGCACCGCACCGCCGACGCCGGCGGCCCCGACCTGGTGCTCATGGAGCGCGTGCTCGCCGGCCTGCGCCGCCTCTAGCGCGTCCGTCACACCGCGCCCCCGCCGGGTGGTGTCCCGCGTGCGCGGGATGGCGCGGTGTGGCACAAACAGCCCATGAGTTCCGCGACCGGCGAGTCCCCGCCCGAGTTCCTGCCGCCTCCGGTGCCGGTGGTCGCGCCCCCGCACCACACGCCCGAGCGCGAGGAGCTGCAGGCCAGGGCGCGCCGCTTCGCCGCGGAGCAGGTGCTGCCCGTGGCGAACGAGCTGGACCCGGTCAAGGGCGAGATCCCCCGCTCGCTGCTCGACGCCATGGCCGACGAGGGCTGGTTCGGGATCACGGTCGACCGCGAACACGGCGGGATGGGGCTCGGCGCGTTCGAGTACTGCATGGTGGCCGAGGAGCTGGCCAGGGCGTGGATGAGCGTGGGCAGCATCATCGCCCGCGCGCAGGGCGCCGGCACCGACGTGGCGGACCCGGCACGGCGCGCGGAGCTGCTGCGGCGCAGCGCGAAGGGGCAGTGGATCGGCGCGATCGCGCTGTCCGAGCCCGACGCGGGCTCGGACCTGGCCGGCGTCGCGACCCGGGCCGTGCGCGACGGCGACCACTTCGTCGTCACCGGGCAGAAGCGGTGGACCGGCAACGCGAAGGCCGCCGACTTCATCCAGGTGCTCGTCCGCACCGCCGACCCGCAGCCCGACGAGAAACGCTCCGCGGGGCTGGCCACCCTGCTCGTGGAGAAGGAGCGCGACTCCTTCCCCGACGGCGTCACCGGCCGGCCCATCGACAAGATCGGCTACCACGGCTTCGTCACGTGGGACCTCGAGTTCGACGGCCTGCGGGTGCCGGTCGCCAACCAGGTCGGCACGGGCGGGTTCGCCGACGCGCAGCGCTGGCTCAACATCGCGCGCGTGCACACCGCCGCCCGCGCCGTCGGGCTGGCGCGCGCCGCCGTGGAGGACTGCATCGCCTACCTGCAGACCCGGGAGCAGTTCGAGCACCCGATCGGCGACTTCCAGGCCGTGCGCTTCGCCCTGGCCGACATGGCCGCCCGGGTGGAGCAGGCGCGCGCGTTCTACCAGCACGTCGCGCACCTGATCGACCTCGGGCAGCCCTGCGAGCGGGAGGCCGCGATGGTGAAGCTGACGGCCACCGAGATGGCGGCCGAGGTCACCGGGCAGGGCATCCAGCTGCACGGCGGCAACGGCTACACGACCGAGCACCAGGTGGAGCGGCACTGGCGCGACGCCCGGCTCACGACGATCTTCGAGGGCACCAGCGAGATCCAGCGCAAGATCATCGCCGACCGGCTGCTGCCGCGCAGCCCGCTCGGCTGACCGGTCCGGCTCAGCCGCCGGCGAGCCGCTCGGTGATCGCGTCGGCGGGCACGGGGTGGCCGAACAGCCACCCCTGCCCGGCGTCGCAGCCCAGCACGCGCAGCCGCTCCTCCTGCTCGGCGGTCTCCACGTGCTCGGCGATGACGGCGAGCCCGAGCGTGTGGGCGAGCCGGACGACGTGCGCGAGCACCGCCGCGTCCACCTCGTCGCCCCCCACCCCGGGGCTGCCCTCGCGGCCGCTGACGAACGGCCCGGCGAGCTTGAGGACGTGCACCGGCAGGTCGCGCAGGTAGGCCAGGTTCGAGTAGCCGGTGCCGAAGTCGTCGATGGCGATCCGCACGCCGAGCCGGGCGAGCGCGCGCAGCACCTCCAGCGGCTCGCCGGAGGTGGCCATCGCGTCGGTCTCGGTGAGCTCGAGCTGCAGCGCCTCGGCGGGCCACCCCGTCTCGTCGAGGATCCGGGCGACGTCCTCGACGAGGCCGGGCTCCAGCACCTGCCGCGCGGCGAGGTTGACGCTGAGCAGCAGCGCGGGCCCGCTGCGGGAGCGCCACGCCGAGGCCTGCCGGCACGCGTGCTCCAGCACCCAGCGGCCCAGCGGGACGATGAGGCCGGACTCCTCGGCGAGCGGCACGAACTCGTCGGGGCCCAGCAGCCGCCCGTCGCACCGCCAGCGCAGGAGCGCCTCGACGCCGGTCATCCGGCGGTCCGACAGCCGCACGAGCGGCTGGTAGAGCAGCTCGAACTCGCCGCGGTCCAGCGCCCCGGCCATCCGGGCGGAGCGGGTGGAGCGCTCGATGTGGGTGCGGTGCAGCTCGGGGTCGAAGCGGGCGTGCCGGTCGCGGCCCTCCTCCTTGGCCCGCCGCAGGGTGGTGTCGGCGGCCTTCATCAGCCCGGCGGCGGTGTGCGGGGCGCCGGGGTCACCGCTGCCGACCACACCGACGCTCGTGGAGATCCGCAGGTCGCGGCCGTCGATCCGGACGGGCCTGCGGATCAGCGCGACGGCCTGCTCGGCGACCGCGACCAGGCCCTGCCCGGCGTCGGCGACGAGGACGACGAACTCGTCGCCGCCGAGCCGGGCCACGAGGTGGCCCGCGGCGCCCAGCTCGGTGCCGAGCCGGCCCGCGACCGTGCGCAGCAGCTCGTCGCCGACCGTGTGCCCGAGCGTGTCGTTGACGCCCTTGAACCCGTCGAGGTCGAGGAAGCACAGGCCGACCGGGGGAGTGCCGGCGGCGAGCGCGGCCTCCAGGCGGCGGTAGAACACGGTCCGGTTGGGCAGCCCGGTCAGCGGGTCGTGCTCGGCCTCGTGGCGGAGCCGGTCCTCCAGGGCGTGCCGCTCGCTGAGGTCCACGACCATCGCGAGCAGGAAGCGCGGCGCCCCGTCCGGCTCCCGGACCAGCGACAGCGCGAGCTCGGTGTGGAACGCCTCGCCCGTGGCGCGGACGTAGGTCTTGGGGACGCGCACGTGGTCGATCCCGCCCGCGACCATGCGGGCCAGCAGCGCGACGTGCTCGGGCTCGCGGTCGGGGTCGACGAAGTCGTACATCGTGCGGCCGAGGAACTCGCCGCGGCGCAGGCCGAACATCCGGCACAGGGCGTCGTTGACCTCCACCACCGTCCCGTCGACGTGCGCCACCCCGATCCCGACGGGGGCGCTGGCGAACACCGCGGCGAAGCGGGCCTCGCTGGCCCAGCGGGCCCGCTCGGCGGCGACGCGCGCGCCCAGCGCCGACGCGGTGATCCGCTCCTGCTCCTCCCGCACGCGGTCGAGCATCGCGTCGTGGTAGCCGGCCGCCAGCGTGGCCTGCACCCACAGGGCGTGGCCCACCCGCTCGGGGGTGTCGGCCGTGGGGCCGAGCTCGCGGCGCAGCACGTCCAGCACGGCGTCGAGCGTGGCGGGCCCGGTGAAGTGCGCCTCGACGAGCTCGCGCCCGATCGCGCGCAGCGCCGCGCGGTCCCGGGCGCCGGTGCGCACCTCGTGGGCGACCCGCTGGGCGAGGTGGAGCAGGAACCCGCTCAGCGGGGCGAGGTTCATCGCCGCGTAGCTGCTGCCGTGCAGCGCCGCCGCCCAGCCCGCGGCGAGGCGGGCGGCGACGGGGTCGCCGTCGGTTCCGGGTGTCGCGGCCAGGACCACGGAACGGCCGTTCAGACGCGGCCGACCCCGGCGAAACCGGGGTAGGAGTCGACGTCGGCCGGCACGTCGTCGGGGCTCTCGGGCCGCCAGTGCGGGATGCGCACGACGCCGGGCTCGAGCAGGCGCACGCCGTCGAAGAGCGCCTCCACCTCGGCCCGCGACCGCATCCGCATCCCCTGCGGCGAGCGCGACCGGTTGTAGAGCGCCTGCGCGTCGGCGGCGCCGGGACGGCTCTCCGCGGTGGCGTGGCTGAGGACCAGGTGGCTCCCGGCGGGCAGGTCCCGCAGGTAGCGGGCGATGAAGCCGGCCGGGTCCCGGTCGTCGGCGACGAAGTGCAGCACCGACACCAGCAGCACCGCCACCGGCCGCGACGTGTCCAGGGTCGCGCTCACGATCGGGTCGGCGAGCACGGCGTCGGGGTCGCGGAGGTCCGCGGCGGCCACCACCACCCGGTCCTGCCCGGCGAGCAGCGTGCGGCTGTGGGTGACGGCGACCGGGTCGTGGTCGACGTAGACCACCGTGGCGTCGGGCGCCACCTCGTGCACGGACCCGGCGGTCGGGATGCCCGAGCCGAGGTCGAGGAACTGGTCGACCCCGGCGTCGCACAGGTGGCGCACCGCCCGGCGGAGGAACGCCCGGTTCTCCTGCGCCACGCGGGGCATGTCCGGCATGACGGCGATGACCTCGCGGGCGAACTCGCGGTCGGCCGCGAAGTTGTGCGACCCGCCGAGGTAGTAGTCGTAGACGCGGGCGACGCTGGGCCGGGTGATGTCGACGTCGTCGGGCGCCCAGGCGGGCCTGTCCTGCATGCGTTCTCCCCCGGAAGATCGTCACCTGCTGCGCTGGACCGTACCGGCTGTCCCCCGGACGGGCCTAGGGGTCGATCCGACCGGGTGAGTCCGGTGACGGCCGGTCAGGGGGACTGCCGCGGCCGGCCCCCGCGGCGCATGTCGCCGGTGGTGGTGCGCCGCCCCGGGTCGATCAGCCGCTTCCACTTGCCCTGCGCGGCCTGCCGGCTCGACAGCTGCGCCTGCACGGCGTCGGCGACCTGCTGCCAGGTCAGCCCGTCGGCCCGCAGCTTGCGGATGAGGTCGCGCTCGTAGTAGTCCGCGAGCCTGCGCATCTCCTGCACCAGGGCGTACCAGGCGGCCGCGCCGTCGTGGGTGAGCACGCCCTCCTTGGCCCGGGCCTTGAGCCCGTCGAGCTGCTCGGTGATCGACTCGCGCCGCTTCGCGATCGACGGGTCGGCCCGCTCCAGCCAGCGCTGCGCCTCCTCGTACTTCATGTCGTCAATGATAGATTGACGCCCACGTCCCGTCAATCGATCACGGACCTCCCGTTGCAGCAAAGCCACTTTCACGCAAGGAGGTTGCGTGAAAGTGGCTTTGCTGCAATGCGGAGCGGGGTGGCCCCGGGGGTCAGAAGCCGCCCAGGGGTTCGACGCCGGTCAGCCAGACGGCGGGGGCGCCCTGCTCGTCGGACGCGGCCAGGTCGACCTCCGCGGTGATCGCCCAGTCGCGGTCACCGGCCGGGTCGTCGAGGACCTGGCGGACGATCCAGCGGTCCGGCTCCTCGACGATCGTGATCATCGCGGGGCCGCGGGCGTCCGGGCCCGTGCCGACGGCGTCGTGCTCGGCCCAGTACGGCTCCATCGCCTCGCGCCAGGCGTCGGCGGTGAACCCGGCCTCGCCGTCGAGCTCGCCGAGCAGGTCCCAGCGGCGCAGGGCGGCCAGCTCGACGCGACGGAACATCGCGTTGCGGACCAGCACCCGGAACGCGCGCGGGTTGCCGGTGACGCCCGCCGGCCCGGAGTCCAGTGACGGGGGAGCGACCTCCTCGCCCGCGGCGCCGGCGGCGAGCGCCTCCCACTCGTCGAGCAGGGAGGAGTCGGTCTGGCGCACCAGCTCGCCGAGCCACGCCTCGACGTCGGCGAGCTCCTCGGTCTTGGCGTCGTCGGGCACCGTCTGGCGCAGCGCGCGGTAGGCGTCGGCGAGGTAGCGCAGCACGAGGCCCTCGGAGCGGGCGAGCTGGTAGTGCCCCACGTACTCGACGAACGTCATGGACCGCTCGTACATGTCGCGGGCCACCGACTTGGGTGACAGGCGGGCGTCCTCCACCCAGGGGGCGCCGCGGCGGTAGGTCTCCAGCGCGGCGTGCAGGAGCTCCTCGAGCGGCTTGGGCCAGCTGACCTCCTCCAGCCGCGCCATCCGCTCCTCGTACTCCAGCCCCTCGGCCTTCATCGCCGCGACGGCCTCGCCCTTGGCCCGGTTCTCCTGGGCGTAGAGCACCTGGCGGGGGTCGTCGAGCGTGGCCTCCAGCACCGAGAGCACGTCCATGGCGTAGGTGGGCGACTCGCGGTCGAGCAGCTCGAACGTGGCGAGCGCGAACGGCGAGAGCGGCTGGTTGAGTGCGAAGTCGAGCTGCAGGTCGCCGACCACGCGGACGCGGCGGCCTTCGGCGTCGGGCTCCGGCAGCTCCTCGACGACCCCGGCCGTGCGCAGCGCGCGGTAGATCCGGATGGCCCGCAGGATGTGCCTGCGCTGGCGGTGCCGCGGCTCGTGGTTGTCCTCCAGCAGGTGCCGCATCGCGGCGAACGCGTCGCCCGGGCGGGAGATCACGTTGAGCAGCGTGGCGTGGCTGACCTGGAAGTGGCTGGTCAGCGCCTCGGGCTGGGCGTTCTGCAGCTTCTCGTAGCTCGTCTCCGACCAGCCGACGAACCCCTCCGGCGGCTGGGTGCGCACCACGCGCTTGCGCTTCTTGGGGTCGTCGCCGGCCTTGGCGAGCCGGCGGGCGTTCTCCACCTCGTGGTCGGGCGCCTGCGCGACGACGGTGCCGACGGTGTCGTAGCCCGCCCGGCCCGCGCGGCCGGCGATCTGGTGGAACTCCCGCGCCTTGAGCGGGCGGGTGCGCTGCCCGTCGTACTTGGCGAGCGCGGTGAACAGCACGGTGCGGATCGGGACGTTGATGCCGACGCCGAGCGTGTCGGTCCCGCAGATGACCTTGAGCAGCCCCGCCTGGGCGAGGGTCTCCACCAGGCGCCGGTAGCGGGGGAGCATCCCGGCGTGGTGCACGCCGATGCCGTGGCGCACCAGCCGGGACAGCGTCCGCCCGAAGCCGGAGGTGAACCGGAACGCCCCGATCGTCTCGGCGATCGCGGCCTTGTCCTCCTTGGAGGTGACGTTGACGCTCATCAGCGCCTGCGCCCGCTCGATGGCCGACTGCTGGGTGAAGTGCACGACGTAGACCGGCGCCTCGTGCGTGGCGAGCAGCTCGGTGATCGTCTCGTGCAGCGGGGTGAAGACGTAGCGGTAGTGCAGCGGCACCGGCCGCTCCACGCTCGTGATCACCGCGGTCTCGCGGCCCGTGCGCCGGGTCAGGTCGTCGCGGAAGAACGAGACGTCGCCGAGCGTGGCGCTCATCAGCAGGAACTGCGCCTGCGGCAGCTCGATCAGCGGGACCTGCCAGGCCCAGCCGCGGTCCGGGTCGGCGTAGAAGTGGAACTCGTCCATGACCACCGAGCCGACGTCGGCGTCGCGGCCCGAGCGCAGCGCGATGTTGGCGAGGATCTCGGCGGTGCAGCAGATGATCGGCGCCTTCTCGTTGACCGCGGCGTCGCCGGTGAGCATGCCGACGTTCTCCGCGCCGAAGGTGTCGATGAGCTGGAAGAACTTCTCGCTCACCAGCGCCTTGATCGGCGCGGTGTAGAACGTGCGCTGCCCGCGGGCCAGCGCCGCCGCGTGCGCGCCCACCGCCACCAGCGACTTCCCCGACCCGGTGGGGGTGGAGAGGACGACGTTGCTGCCCGTGACGAGCTCGATCAGCGCCTCCTCCTGCGCCGGGTACAGCGACAGGCCGCGCTCCTCGAACGCCCACTCGGAGAACGCCTCGACGAGCGCGTCGGGGTCGGTGGACGGGGGGAGGCGGTCGGTCAGGGTCCCTGGTCGCGTCGTCATGGTGGCTCCAGGGTGTCATCCGGATACGGTGGGTGCCGTGACGGGGCCGCACGCGACGGGGACACCCGCCGACGTGCCGCGCCTGGTGCCGCCGATGCAGCCCAGCACCTCGTCGGCGGACCCGCCCACCGGGGCCGACTGGCGGGTCGAGGTCGCCTGGACCGGGCACCGCTGCATCGCCTACGTGCACCCCGACGGCCGCGTGCGGCTGCTCTCCGGCGCGGCCAACTCGATGACCGCGGCCTACCCGGAGCTCGCCGGGCCGCTGCGGGAGCGCTGCCCGCCCGGCGGGATGGTGCTCGACGGCACGATCGTCGCCCGCGGCGAGGAGCACGCGCCACGCGCGCGGCTGCTCAAGCGCCGCCACTCCCGCCACCGGCCCACCGAGCAGGAGATCGCGGCCGTCCCCGTCGACTTCCAGGTGGCGGACCTGCTGTTCCTGGGCGGGCACCCCACCGTCGACCTGCCCTACCGCGAGCGGCGCCGGCTGCTGGAGGGCCTCGGGCTGGCCCGCGCCCCGGTCTGGACGACCCCCCTGTTCCCGGCGACCGAGCTCGACTCGCTGATGCGGATCGCGGCCGCCGAGGGCGTCGACGCGTTCCACGCCCGGCACATGGGGGCCCGCTACCGGCCGGGGGCGCGGTCGAAGTTCTGGCTGCGGGTGCCGGTGCAGCGCAGCAGCCACGTCCTCGTCGGCGGCTGGACGCCCACCGACCCGCACCGCCCGGACACCGTCGGCACGCTGCTCCTCGGCGTGCCCGGGGCGGACGGGCGGCTGCGCTACGTCGGCCGCGTGGGCGTGTCGGTGGAGCAGCGCCGCCAGCTCGACGCCGACCTGCGCGGCGGGGCGCGGGTCGGCTCGCCGTTCGCCGCGGACCTGCCGGCCGCGGTCGCCGCGCACGCGGTGTGGGTGGACCCGGTGCTGGTCGGTCGGGTCGAGTACGTCGGCTGGGTGGCCGGGCAGCGGCTGCGGCTGCCGCGCTGGCGCGGCCTCGTCCCGCTCGCCGAGACCGGCGACCGGTGGGCCGTCCCGCCCGCGGCGGAGGGCGGCCCGGAGCCTGCGGCGCCCGAGCCGGCCACCGCCGTGACCGCC
>JAPLAT010000211.1 GCA_026393175.1 Pseudonocardiales bacterium | reverse complement strand
GCCCGACCGTGCTCGTGCCCGTCGGGTCGCTGGAGCAGCACGGCCCGCACCTGCCGCTGGACACCGACGCGCGGATCGCCGCCCCCGTCGCCCGCCGGGCGGCCGCGCACGACCCGACGCTGCTGCTCGCCCCGCCGCTGGCCTACGGCGCGTCCGGCGAGCACGAGGGCTTCGCGGGCACGCTGTCCATCGGCCACGAGGCGCTGCGCGCGGTGCTCGTCGAGCTGGGGCGCTCGGCGGCGCGCTGGGCCGGGCGGCTGGTGTTCGTCAACGGCCACGGCGGCAACCTGCCCACCGTCCCCGACGCGGTCGCCCAGCTGCGGCACGAGGGCCGCGACGTCGCCTGGTTCGGCTGCGCGGTGCCCCGAGGCGACGCCCACGCCGGCCGCACCGAGACCTCGCTGCTGCTCGCGCTGGACCCGGCCGTCGTGCGCGTGGACGCCCTGGAGGCGGGCAACACGGCGCCCCTGGCCGAGCTGCTGCCCGTGCTCGTGCGCGGCGGCACGGCCGCGGCCAGCCCCAACGGTGTGCTCGGCGACCCCCGCGGCGCCACCGCGGCCGAGGGGGAGGAGCTGCTCGCCGGGCTGGTGGAGGACCTGCGCGCGCGGCTGGCCCGGTGGTCCCCCGACGACCGCGGCCGCCTCGGCTGAGGCCGCGCCGCGTCAGGCCGTCGCCACGAGCAGGGGGACGAGCTGCTCGGCCGTCGAGAGCGAGCCGTGCTGACCGGGGAGCTTCGAGATCTCCGGCTCGGCCGCGCTGCGGATGACGGCGGCGGTGCCCCGGGTGGCGACGACGACGTCGCCGATGCGGTGCGCGAGGGAGGGGCGCACCGGCCCGAACCAGCCCGCCGCGACGGCCTCCTCGCCCGGCAGGACAGTGGCGTCGGCGCCCAGCACCGCCCGCCACGTGGCGAGCACGTCGGCCGTGGCGCCGGGGCGGGTGTAGACGTGCCGGGCCCGGGCGTCGCCGCCGAGCAGGAGCACGCCGCGCTGCAGGTCGGGGTCGGTGTCGGCGTCGTGGACGCGGTCGACGGCCACCATCCCGTGGTCGCCGGTGACCAGCAGGAGCGCGCCCGCAGGCAGGTGCTCGGCCACGAGCGCGGCGAGCCGGTCCACCTGGGCGAGCTGGAGCCGCCACGGCAGGCTGCCCGGCCCGTGCAGGTGGCCCAGCGCGTCGAGGTCGGCGTGGTAGCCGTAGCAGAGGTGCCGGCCCGGCCCGGCCAGCGCGCCGATCATCCCCGCCGCGAGGTCGCCCATCGCGTACGTGCCGCGGTAGCGCCCGCCGCGCAGCGCGGCCCGGGTCAGGCCGGAGCCGCGGAACTGCATCTGCGACACGACGGTCACCCCGATCCCGGCGGCGGCGGCCCGCTCCAGCGCCGTCGGGGTGGGCTGCACCTGCTCGGGCGGGAGCAGCTCGCGCAGGTCGACGCGGTCCCCGGCGACGTGCCGGGTCCACTTCAGCGAGTCGAGCAGCTCGCCGTCGGCGCGGAAGGAGATGCCGACCATGCCGTGCGCGCCGGGCGGCAGGCCGGTGCCGAGGGAGGTGATGCTGATCGAGGTGCTGGACGGGAACCCGACCGTCAGCGGCCCGGCGTCGGGCAGCGACGCGAGGAACGGGGCGTCCGCGGCGTGGTCGCGCAGCAGTTCCGCGCCCAGCCCGTCCACCAGCAGCACCGCGACGGCGGGCGCGGGCGGCAGCACGACGTCCGAGGGCGGCCCGGGCTCGCCGAGGGCGCCCAGCACGGCCGGGAGCACCTCCGCGAGCGACGCGCGGCCGTAGCGGGGGAGCACCTCGCCGATCTCCACGGGACGAGGGTGCCAGAACCGGGCCGATCCGCCGTCGCAGCGGGGTGACCCTGCTCCCACCGAGTCGCAGCGGGGTGACCCCGCTCCGATGCGGCCCGGTCGGATCGCGGCGGGGTGACACCGCTCCGACCGGGTCGCAGCGGGGTGACACCGCTGCGATGCGGGCCGACGCGGTCCAGGCGCCCCGCGGCGGACGGGGGTCGGCGAACTAGGGTCGGGCGGTGCACGCGGGACCGTCCGACACCACCCTCCCGCCCGGGACCGCCGTCCGGCTCGACCCGCGGGCCCGCGCCGTCGACGGCGGGGCGGTGCTGCTCGGGGGCGCGCCGCCGCGGATGCTCACCCTCGCCCCGACGGCGCGGGCGCTGCTCGTGGACGGCACGGTCACCGTCGCGGACCGGACCTCCGCGCGGCTCGCGCGCACCCTGCTCGACGCCGGCATCGCGCACCCGGTCGCCGCGCCCGGCGCGCCCGGTCCGGGTGCGGTCACGGTCGTCGTGCCGGTGCGGGACCGCACCGACGGGCTCGCCCGCCTGCTCGCCGCGCTGCCGCCCGGACTGGGCGGGGTGGTCGTCGGCGACGACGGCTCGGCCGATCCGGGCGCGCTGCGCAGGGCGGTGAGGGCGGCGGGGCCGGTGACCGTGCTCCGCCACGAGCGGTCCCGCGGCCCCGCCGCCGCGCGCAACAGCGGGCTGGCCGCGGCGCGCACCGACCTGGTCGCCTTCCTCGACTCCGACGTCGTCCCCGAGGACGGCTGGCTCGACCCGCTGCTGGCGGCGTTCGCCGACCCGGCCGTCGGGCTGGCGGCGCCGCGGATCGTCGCGCTGCCGCCGATCACCGGCCGGCTCGGCCGCTACGAGGCGGTGCGCTCCTCGCTCGACCTCGGCCCCGACCCGGCGCTGGTCGTGCCCCGCTCCCGCGTCGCGTACGTGCCCAGCGCGGCGCTGCTGGTCCGCCGCGCCGCCGCGGGGCCCGGCTTCGACGAGGCGCTGCACGCCGCCGAGGACGTCGAGTTCGAGCTGCGGCTGCACGCCGCCGGCTGGCGGATGCGCTACGTCCCGGCCGCGCGGGTCGCCCACGACCACCGCACCACGCTGCGCGCCTGGGCGGTGCGCAAGGCGTTCTACGGCACGGGCGCGGCGCCGCTGGCCGTGCGCCACCCCGGGTCGGTGCCGCCGATGGTGCTCAGCCCCACCTCGGCCGCCGTCGCCGGGCTGCTCCTGCTCGCGCGGTGGTGGTCGGTCCCCGCCGCGGCCGTCGTCGGCGCGGTGGCGGCCGGGCGGCTCTCCCGCCGGCTGGCCGTGCGCCATCCGGTGACGACGGCGGCACGGCTGGTCGGGCTGGGAGCCGTCGGCGCCGTGGCCCAGACCGCCGACGCGGTGAACCGCCACTACTGGCCGCTCACGCTGCTCGCCTGCGTGCTCTCGCGGCGGGCGCGGCGCACGGTCGCCGCGATCGCCGTCGCCGAGGGACTGCTCGACTGGTGGCGCCACCGCACCCGGGACGCGCGGGTGCGGCCCCGGCCCGTCGAACACCTGGTGGCCCACCGGATCGACGACCTCGCGTACGGCGCGGGCCTGTGGTGGGGGGCCTGGCGGCACCGCACCACCGCCCCGCTGCGCCCCGTGACGGTCCGCGGCGCCACCCATCGGTCTTAGTCCGAACGGTTGAAATCGGGAGCCGGGAACTCCCGCATTCGCGGGGTTTTTCATCAGATGTTTCCGCTTCCGCGGAACAGGCGCGGGAGAGCCCGATGTGGGCGTCCGACGCGGCTCCGCGGCCAGGGTGGGCTTTGTTGCGAGGTCCCAAGATCAGCGGTCTCATGTGGGCGCCACCACAACGGCGTGGTGGCACCGGTGTGCGTACGCCCGCATCGCCGGTACGTCCCCCGGAATCGTCGAGCGGCGCCCGCGCCGCGTAGGAGAAGAGCTCATGACACAGGTCCGGGTCACCGTCGACGGCGTGAACGACCATCGAGGGCATCGCGCGCGACGGCCAGCTGCACCCCGTGCAGGAGGCGTTCAACGAGAAGCACGCGCTGCAGTGCGGCTACTGCACGCCGGGAATGATCATGCAGGCGATCGACCTGCTCGGGGACAACCCCGACCCGGACGAGCAGGAGGTCCGCGAGGGCATCGAGGGCAACCTCTGCCGCTGCACCGGCTACCAGAACATCGTGCGGGCCGTCCAGAGCGCCGCACAGAAGATGAAGCCCGGCGCGCACGCCCAGGCCCCGGCCTCGGCCGGTGTCGCCGGAGGAGGCAACTAGATGACCGCGACCGCCGAACCCACCACGCTCGAGGTCGGTCAGTCCCGCGTCCGCAAGGAGGACGCGCGCCTGATCACCGGACGCACCCGCTTCACCGACGCGATCACCCCGCACGGCACGCTGCACCTGCACGTCGTCCGCTCGCCGCTGGCGCACGCGACGATCACGGGCATCGACAAGTCCGCCGCCGAGGCCGCGCCCGGCGTCATCGGCGTCTACACCGCCGCGGACCTGGGCGTCGAGGGTGTGGGCCTGCCCTGCGCCTGGCCGATCACGCCGGACATGAAGTCCCCGCAGCGCCCGCTGCTCGCGAACACCACCGTGCACTTCGCCGGTGAGGGCGTCGCCGTCGTGCTCGCCCGCACGCCCGCGCAGGCGCGCGACGCCGCCGACCTCGTCGAGGTCGACTACGAGCCGCTCGAGCCCGTGCTGGACATGGAGGCGGCCCTCGCCGACGGCGCCACGCTGGTCCACCCGGACCTGGGCACCAACGAGAACGCCACCTGGGTCTTCGACTCGGGCGCCGCCGGCACCGGCAACAGCATCGACGAGGCGATCGCCTCGGCCGAGGCCGACCCGGACTCCGTCGTCGTCAAGCGCCGCTTCATCCAGCAGCGCCTCATCCCCGCCTTCATGGAGCCGCGCGCGTGCGTGGTGGACCCGACCGGTGAGCAGATCACCGTCTACGCCGCCACCCAGGTGCCGCACATCCTGCGCACGATGACCACGGTGACGCTCGGCGTCCCCGAGTCCAAGCTGCGCGTGATCGCCCCCGACGTGGGCGGCGGCTTCGGCGGCAAGATCGGCGTCCTGCCCGAGGAGATGCTCTGCGTCGCGCTGGCGCAGAAGCTCGGCAAGCCGATCAAGTGGAACGAGACCCGCTCGGAGTCCCTGCTCGCCGCCCACCACGGCCGCGACCAGATCCAGGACCTGACGATCACCGCCAAGAAGGACGGCACGATCACCGGCCTGGACGTGCACCTGCTCGCCGACATGGGCGCCTACCTGGGCCTCGTCGGGCCGGGCGTGCCGATCCTGGGCGCGTTCATGTTCAACGCGATCTACAAGATCCCGGCGCTGAAGTTCACCTGCACAAACGTCTTCACCACGAAGACGCTGACCGACGCCTACCGCGGCGCGGGCCGTCCCGAGGCCACGTTCGGCATCGAGCGGATCATGGACGAGCTCGCGGTCGAGCTCGGCATCGAGCCGATGGAGCTGCGCAAGAAGAACTGGATCACCCACGAGGAGTTCCCGTTCACCACGGTCGTCGGCCTGACCTACGACTCCGGCAACTACGAGCAGGCCACCGCCCAGGCGATGGAGGCGTTCGACTACGCCGGGCTGCGTCGTGAGCAGGAGGAGCGCCGGCGCTCGGGCGACCCGGTCCAGCTCGG
>JAPLAT010000398.1 GCA_026393175.1 Pseudonocardiales bacterium | reverse complement strand
CGCCTCCTGCTCGCCCACTACCTGCGCGACACCCTCGGCCTCAAGGCCACCAACGTCGGCTGCGACACCACGTCCTGCGGGGCGTGCACGGTGCTCGTGGACGGCGAGTCGGTGAAGTCGTGCACGGTCCTCGCCGTGCAGGCCGACACCTCGTCGGTGCAGACGATGGAGGGCCTCTCGCCCGACCCGGAGCACCTGCACCCGGTGGCCGCGGCGTTCCGCGCCGAGCACGGCCTGCAGTGCGGCTTCTGCACGCCCGGCATGGTGATGGCGGCGGTGAGCCTGCTGGAGGAGAACCCGCGGCCGACCGAGCGCGAGGTGCGCGAGGGGCTGGAGGGCAACCTCTGCCGCTGCACCGGCTACCACAACATCGTCCGCGCGGTGCTGGCCGCGAGCGGCCAGGACCCCGACGCCGTCACCGGCGGCGGCCACGCCCGGCAGGCCCCGTCCGGCGGCCTCGAGGCGGAACCGGGCTTCTCCACCGGGAGCGGCGCATGATCCCCGTCGGCTTCGAGTACGCGCGGCCCGACACGGTCGACGCGGCGCTCGCCCTGCTCGCCGAGCACGGCGAGGACGCCACGATCCTGGCCGGCGGCCACTCGCTGCTGCCGGTGATGAAGCTGCGCCTGGCCGCGCCCGAGCTGGTGATCGACATCGGCAGGCTGGCCGAGCTGTCCTACGTCCGGGTCGAGGGCGACGAGCTCGCCATCGGCGCGGGCACCCGGCACCGGCTCGTCGAGTCCTCGGAGGTCGTGCAGGCCGAGTGCCCGCTGCTGGCGGCCGTCGCCCGCACCGTCGGGGACCCGCAGATCCGGCACCGGGGCACGCTGGGCGGCTCGCTCGCGCACGCCGACCCGGCCTCCGACCTGCCCGCCGCCGTGCTGGCCCTGGGCGGCACCGTCGTCCTGCGCAGCCCGCGCGGCGAGCGCAGCGTGCCGATCACCGGCTTCTACACCGGGATGTTCTCCTCGGTGAAGGAGCCCGACGAACTCGTCGTCGAGGTCCGGGTGCCGCGCACCGGCACCGCCGGCTGGGCCTACGAGAAGTTCACCCGCCGCGCCAACGACTGGGCGATCGTCGCGGTCGCCGTCGTCGACGGCCGGGTCGGGCTGGTCAACATGGGCCCGACGCCGCTGCGCGCCTCGGCCACGGAGGCCGCGCTCGCCGACGGCGCGTCGATCGCGGACGCCGCGGCGCTCGCGGACCAGGGCACCGACCCGACGGCGGACGTCACGGCCACCGTCGAGTTCCGCCGGCACCTCGCGCGGGTGCTGACGAAGCGGGCGCTGACCACGGCCGCCGCGGGCTGATCCCTCGAACGAACGGCACGTTCGTCCACCCGGTGTGGACGGGCGTGCCGTTCGTGTGTGGCGGCGTGTTTCGGCGCCCGCCGTCCGGGGGAACGTCCCCGGTGTGGACGGCGTCGACGGGGTGGCCGAGGGCGACCTCGTCGCGGGCCGGTACCGGCTGCGCTCGGTGGTCGGGATCGGCTCGTCGGCGCTGGTGCGGGCCGGGCGCGACGAGCGCACCGGCCGCCGCGTCGCGGTCAAGCTGATCCACGCCCACGCCGGGGAGCACGAGCGGCGCCAGCACCGGCGCGAGGTGCTCGCGCTCGGGCGGCTGCGCCACCCGGGGGTGGTCGGGCTCGTCGCGAGCGGGACGCACGCGGGGCAGCCGTTCCTCGTCACCGACCTGGTCGACGGCCCCACGCTCGCGGAGCGGATCACCGAGGGGCCCCTGGAGCCGCACCGGGTGCGCCGGATCGGGATCGCGCTGGCCGGGGCGCTGGCCCACGTGCACGCGGCCGGCGTGGTGCACCGCGACCTCAAGCCCGCCAACGTCCTGCTCGCCGCCGACGGCAGGCCCCGGCTCGCGGACTTCGGCATCTCCCGCCCGCTCGACGGCGCCGTCGAGACCGACGCGGGCACCGTCGTCGGCACGGCGGCGTTCCTCGCGCCCGAGCAGGCGCAGGGCGCCCGGATCGGGCCGGCCGCAGACGTCTACGCGCTCGGGCTCGTGCTGCTCGAGGCCGTGACCGGTCGCCGGGAGTACCCCGGGCCCGCGGCGGAGAGCGCGGTCGCCCGCCTGCACCGCGCGCCCGACGTGCCCGAGGGCCTGCCCGGCGCCATGACCCCGGCGCTGCGCGCGATGACGGCCGCCGACCCCGGGGCCCGGCCGAGCGCCGCCGACGTCGTGGACCTGTT
>JAPLAT010000685.1 GCA_026393175.1 Pseudonocardiales bacterium | reverse complement strand
ACGATGCCGACGAGGAAGCCGCCGAGCACGAGGCCGTAGTCCAATCCGTCCGCCACCCCTCGTTCCGCCACGCCCCCCGAGCGCATCACCCGATTGTGTGTAATGAGCTCGCCGGTTCCCGCGAGTTCGTTACCGAGACGGCTTGCGTACGCCCGTGCGCAAGCCGTCGTACACGATCAGGGGGACGGATGGCGGATGCGGTGAGCACTGCGCGTACCGACGGTGAACTCGCCGGGGCGATCGCGCACATGGCGGGGCAGGAGCTGCTCCGCCTGCGCGGCCGGGGTTCCGACGCGGGGCGGCGCGGCGACGCCGCCGCGCAGGACGTCATCGCCCGCATCCTGCGCGGCGCGCGCCCGGCGGACGCCGTCCTCAGTGAGGAGGCGGCGGACGACCCGGCCAGGCTGGCGGCCGACCGGGTGTGGATCGTCGATCCGCTCGACGGCACCCGGGAGTTCGGCGAGCCGGATCGGATCGACTGGGCGGTCCACGTGGCGCTGTGGTCAGACGGCGACCTCGTCGTCGGTGCGGTGGCGCTTCCGGCCCTCGGCGAGGTATTGGTCAGCGACGGCGTCGCGCCGGTCGTCGGGCCCCCGCACTCCCCGCTGCGGATCGCCGTCAGCCGTTCACGCCCCCCGGCTGTCGTGCACGAGGTCGCCGAGCGCACCGGCGCCGAGCTCGTCCCGATGGGGTCGGCGGGCTACAAGGTCTGCGCCGTCGTCCGCGGCGAGGTCGACGCCTACCTGCACGGCGGGGGGCAGTACGAGTGGGACTCCGCCGCACCCGTCGCGGTGGCGCGCACCGCGGGCCTGCACGCGAGCAGGCTCGACGGTTCACCACTCCGCTACAACCAGCCCGACCCGCGGCTCCCGGACCTCGTCGTCTGTCGCCCGCAGCTCGCCCCACTCCTGCTCGACGCGGTCGCACCGGCGGGACTGCGCTGATCACGCCGATGACCACGACCCCACGGAGAGGCTCATGAGCACCTACCGTCTCAGTCAGCTGAAGACCCTCGAGTCCGAGGCGATCCACATCATCCGCGAGGTGGTGGCGGAGCTAGAGCATCCCGCCCTGCTCTTCTCGGGGGGCAAGGACTCCGCGGTCATGCTGCGGCTGGCCGAGAAGGCGTTCTGGCCCGCCCGGGTCCCCTTCCCGCTGCTGCACGTCGACACCGGGCACAACTTCGACGAGGTCATCGACTTCCGCGACCGGCGCGCGGCCGAGGTCGGTGCCCCGCTGATCGTGGCGAGCGTCGTCGACGCCCTGGAACGCGGCTTCGTCACCGAGCCCCCGGACGGGACCCGCAATCGCATCCAGACGCCGGTCCTGCTCGAGGCCATCGAGAAGGAGGGGTTCACCGCGGTGTTCGGGGGCGCCCGGCGCGACGAGGACAAGGCGCGCGCCAAGGAACGCGTGTACTCGTTCCGCGACGAGTTCGGGCAGTGGGACCCCAAGAACCAGCGGCCGGAGCTCTGGGACCTCTACAACGGCCGGGTCCACCCGGGCGAGAGCATCCGTGTCTTCCCGCTGTCGAACTGGACCGAACTCGACATCTGGCAGTACGTGGCCCAGGACGGTGTGGAGCTGCCCTCGATCTACTTCGCCCACGAACGCGAGGTCTTTGACCGCGGCGGGATGCTGTTCGGGGTCCACGAGTACTGCCGGCCGCGCGGTGAACCGACCTCGGTGCAGCGTGTGCGGTACCGCACCGTGGGCGACGCCAGCCTCACCGCCGCCGTCCGGTCCGAGGCGACCACGGTCCAGCAGATCATCGACGAGGTCTCCGTCAGCCGTATCACCGAGCGCGGGGCCACCCGCGGCGACGACAAGTTCAGCGCGGCCGCCATGGAGGACCGCAAGCGAGAGGGATACTTCTGATGGAGATGCTCCGATTCGCCACCGCGGGTTCGGTCGACGACGGCAAGAGCACACTGATCGGCAGGCTCCTCCTCGACTCGAAGGCGATCTTCGAGGACCAGCTCGAATCCGTCGAGCAGGCCAGCCGTGACAAGGGCGACGACTACACCAATCTGGCGCTGTTGACCGACGGTCTCCGGGCCGAGCGTGAGCAGGGCATCACGATCGACGTCGCGTACCGCTACTTCGCGACGCCCCGACGCAAGTTCGTCATCGCCGACACCCCTGGGCACGTCCAATACACGCGCAACATGGTCACCGGGGCGTCGACGGCGAATCTTGCGATCGTGCTGGTCGACGCGCGCAAGGGTCTGGTCGAGCAGAGCCGTCGACACGCGTTCCTGGCCACCCTGCTCCAGGTCCCGCACCTCGTGCTGGCCGTGAACAAGATGGACCTCGTCGGCTACGACCAGCAGGTCTTCGACGCCATCCATGCCGAGTTCACCGACTTCGCGGCGAAACTCGACATCGGCGACCTGGCGATCATCCCCGTCTCGGCGCTGCTCGGCGACAACATCGTCACCCGGTCGGAGAACATGCCGTGGTACGAGGGGCCGTCACTGCTGCACCACCTTGAGCACGTGCACGTGGCCAGCGACCGCAACCTCATCGACGCCCGCTTCCCCGTCCAGTACGTCGTCCGGCCGCAGTCCGCCACCTTCCCCGACTACCGCGGCTACGCGGGCCGGGTCGCGGGCGGTGTCTTCAAGCCGGGTGACGAGGTCGTCGTCCTTCCCAGCGGCTTCACCAGCCGCATCGCCTCCATCGACACCGCCGACGGGCCCGTCGACGAGGCCTTCGCACCGATGTCGGTGACGATCCGTCTCGAGGACGAGATCGACATCTCGCGGGGCGACATGATCTGCCGCCCGAACAACATGCCGACCGTCACCCAGGACGTGGACGCCATGGTGAGCTGGATGGCCGACGCGCCGCTGCGACCGGGGCAGAAGCTCGCGATCAAGCACACGACGCGGCCGGCCCGAGCGATGGTGAAGGAGCTGCAGTACAAGCTCGACGTCAACACGCTGCACCGGACCGAGGACGCCACGTCGCTGGGTCTCAACGAGATCGGGCGGGTGCGCCTGCGCACGACCCAGCCGCTGTTCTGCGACCCCTACCAGCGCAACCGCGACACGGGGGGCTTCATCCTGATCGACGAGTCCACCAACCGCACGGTCGGCGCCGGGATGATCAACTGATGGGCGTCGTGCGGAGGGCCGTCCGCACCGCCGCCGCCTTCGTGCTGGCGGCGGCGCTCCTCGTAGGCGGCGGGTCCGCGGCATGGGCTCAACCGGGGGTCGACCTCGAGGCGGTGGCCGAGGCGCTGCGCGACAACAGCTACTACGTCGACTCCCGGTCGGAGTACCTGACTTCGGACACGGATCTGGACGACCTGCGCCGCGTTCTCCAGGAGAGCCCGTCGGTGGTGGTCGTCGTCCTTCCGGACACCGAGCAGCCCCAGCCCGTGCTCGACGCCCTCCCCGAACTGCTCGGTCAGCCGGCGACGTTCGTCGTGCTGGCCGGGGACGACCTGCAGGCCGCTTCGACCCTCGCGCCCCCCGAGCAGGTGCAGGCCGCCGTGGACGAGGCGGTCGCGGACAATGCGGGGCGTCCCGACCTGGCCACGCTCACCCTCGTCCAGGCCTTCGCCGGGGAGCTGCCCCCGGGCGCGGTGCCTGCGGGCGGTCCGCCGCCGGCACCGGGCGAGGTGGTCGAAGGTGACACCCTCGCCGACGCGCAGGCCCCCGGTCCGCCGGCGGCGGGCATTCCGGCCGCCGGCACCGGGCAGGCCGGGTCCGACGGAACAGCGCCGGGCGGCTGGACCGACCCGTGGGTGCTGGGCACCGGAGCCGCAGCACTGCTCCTCAGTGGCTGGGCATGGGTGCGGTTGCGACGGGCCCCCGCGGGTGACCGCGCCCGCGCGGCCGATGTGACCGGGAACGAGCGCCACGGGTCCTACCGGCCGGACCCGACGGCCGAGGCCCTCGTCCGGGCCGGCTCCGGCCGCCCGAGCGCCGGGCGGGCCCGAGCCGCGTCCCGCCCAGGCCGACGGGCGCCGCAGGGCAAGGCCGCCCGCGGCAGCGGAACGCCGGATGCGCCACGCCGGCGGACGTAGCGTTCCGCACCCCTGTGGCGAGCTAGCAGCAGACTCTCGGTGAAGGGACCCGTCCGATGCGACGAGGCATGATGGCAGCCCTGGCGGCGGCGCTGATCGGTGTCGGCCTGTGCGCGACGCCCGCGGCGGCCGTGCAGCCCGTCGTCCACGACGTCGTCACCGACGACGACCCGGTCAACTGGACCCCGCACGTTCTCGACGGCGACGTCCGGGCCATCACCGAGATCGGCGGCCGGGTCCTGGTCGGCGGCAGCTTCAGCCGGGTGGCCAACGCGTCCCAGACGACGCAGTACACCCGCACCAACCTCTTCGCGTTCGACGCTCCCTCCGGCAACGTCCTGACATCGTTCGCCCCGTCACTGCCGGGCATGGTCTACGCGATCGCCGACGCGGGGGACGGCCAGACCGCGTACGTCGCGGGACAGTTCAACAACGTCAACGGCGCGGCCGCCACGAACCGCGTCGCCCGCATCAACATCACCACGGGTGCGGTCGTCAGCACCTTCCGGTCCCCGGGCTTCAACGGCACGATCAAGAACGTCGTCGTGCGGGGCGACCGGCTCTTCGTCGGTGGCAACTTCACCACAGCGGGGGGCACGCCGCGGCCCGCGCTCGCCATGTTGGACAGGGAGACGGGCGCGCTGGACAACGCCCTGAACCTGGGCTTCTCCGATCCCCGCAACGGTGGTGCGCTGCAGGTCCTCAAGTTCGACGTCTCCCCCGACGGCTCGCGTCTGGTCGCCATCGGGAACTTCACGAGGATCAACGGGCTCGACCGCTATCAGGCTGCCATGATCGACCTGACCACCGCGCCGGTCTCGGTGGCCGACTGGTCCACCCAGCGCTTCACCTCGGCCTGCGCCTCGGCGTTCGACACCTACATGCGCGACATCGACATCTCCCAGGACGGCCGCTACTTCGTCATCGTGACGACCGGGGCGTTCGCGGGCGGGGCGGGCTCCGGGACGCTCTGCGACACGGCATCGCGCTGGGACTTCGGCCCCACCGGTCCGAACCAGCAGCCCACCTGGGTGAACTACAGCGGTGGCGACACCCTCTGGGGCGTCGGCGTCGCCAGCGAGGCCGTGTACGTCGGGGGGCACCAGAGATGGATGAACAACCCGTTCGCCGGTGACCGCGCCGGTCCGGGTTCCGTCGTCCGAGAGGGCATCGCCGCGCTCGACCCCCGCAGCGGCATACCGCTGAGCTGGAACCCGGGACGGACGCGTGGCGTCGGGGTGTTCGAGCTCACCGCCACGGCGCGCGGGCTCTACATCGGCAGCGACACCGACCGGTTCGCGACCGAGTTCCACGGTCGCCTCGCGCTGACGCCCACGGCAGGCGGTGCCGCGCTCCCGGCCGACTTCACCGGGCAGCTTCCCGGCGACGTCTACTCGCTGGGCTCCGGGCTGACCAACTCCGTCGTGCGGCGGGCCTTCACCGGATCCGCGACGACCGGAGCGGCCACCCTTCCCGCGGACGGCACCGCGTGGGGGGAGGTCCGGGGGGCCTTCATGGTGGACGGCACCGTCTACTCGGGGCGGTCCACCGGTGTCCTGGAGACCCGCTCGTTCAACGGAAGTGCCTTCGGCGCGCCGACGACGGTGAACCTGAACGGGCTCACCGACTTCGCCACGGAGCTCCGCACGATCACGGGCAGTTTCTTCGACGCCGAGACCGGTCGCATGTACTACACGCTCGCCGGGCAGAACACGCTCTACTACCGCGGCTTCTCCACCGAGAGCAGGATCGTCGGGGCACAGCGGTTGACCGCGGTGGGCGGGCTGACCGATCTGAACTGGTCCCAGGTGTCGTCGATGTTCCAGGTGGGCGACAACCTGTACGTCGCCTCGTCGGCCGACGGCAACCTGCGCCGCTACGCGTGGACGCCGGCCGGCCCCGTCGCCGGGAACCTCCCGGTGGCCGGGAGCGGCACCGTGGTCAGCGGGCCGGGCGTGGACGGCTCCGACTGGCGGGCCCGTGGCGCGTTCGCCCTCGCGCTCCCCGGCGGAGGTGGGCCGGCGAACCAGCCTCCCACCGCGGCGTTCACCCACTCGTGCAGCGGTCTGAGCTGCTCCTTCGCCTCGACGTCCACCGACACCGACGGCACGATCGCCGCGACGTCGTGGAGCTTCGGCGACGGCGGGACGGCCACCGGCACGAACGCCACCCACGACTTCGCCGCAGCCGGCACCTACACCGTCACCGAGACCGTCACCGACGACGACGGTGCCAGCACGAGCGTGGCGCGTCCCGTGACCGTCGCCGCGCAGAATACGGCTGTCGCCTTCCGCGCCGCGGCGGCGTCGGACGCGAACACGACCGCTGCCCGGGTCACCGTGCCGGCTGCCGTGCGCGCCGGCGACGCCATGCTGCTGTGGGCCACGGTCAACACCAGCTCGGCGGTCACCGCGCCGGCCGGCTGGACGGCCGTCGCGTCGGCAGACGGCAACGGGATCCGTTCCGTCCTGTTCAGCCGGACCGCCGCGGCCGGTGACGCAGGCCAGGTGGTGACCGTACCCGTCGCGACGCTCAGCAAGACATCGCTGCAGCTTGTCGCCTATGGCGGAACGGCCGCCGGTCCGCCTGCGGCGCAGGCGGTCGCGGTCGAGACCGTGGTCCGGGCGACCCACACGACGCCCACGGTCACCGTCGGCACGGCCGGCAGCCTGGTCCTCTCCTACTGGGCGGACAAGACGTCGGCCACCACGACGTGGGCCCTCCCGGCAGGGGTGGTCCAGCGCTCGACGACGCTCGGCACGGGATCGGGCCGCATCGTCAGCGTCACCGGCGACTCCGGGGCGGGGGTCGCCGCGGGACCGGCGGGCGGGCTGACCGCGACCGCGGACTCCAGCGGCGCCAAGGCCGTCATGTGGACGGTGGTGCTGGCTCCCGCCGGGTGAGTACCGGCCGGCCCCGGAAGCCGGTCGGCCGGGATCCCACTCCGGAAAGACGCCGCGGACCACGGTCCGCGGCGTCCGACAAATGCGCGAGCAGAAGTGGCCCACTTCGGCGGCACCGGTTCAGGGAAATGCGCACCGAACGACCCGGGAAGGCGGAGGGATCAGCGCGGACCGCTCAGATTCCGCGGCCGCGCGTGTGGAGCGCGAGCAGAACCCGCTCCCCCGACACAGCCCCGGAGGCGACGGCGATCGCGAAGGGCACCCGGCGCTCCTTCCAGTTGGACCGCAGCGCCCGTCCCGACCAGCGCAACGCCTCCCGACGCCGCCCGTTGCAGGCGTGGCCGAAGGCGATCTGCCCGTACACGCGCCCCGCGGCGCCGCGGTCACGACCGATCTCCGGGTAGCGCTCGAGGAACCACTGCATCGCCGCCACCTTGGTCTCCCAGGCGTGCGCGTAGTACGAGGTCAGGCCCCACAGCACGCGCACCAGGGGGCGGTCCACGTTGACGATCGGGGCGTGTCGGGCCGCCCGCAGGGCCAGGTCCCAGTCCTCGCCCTGGGCGCCGGGGATCGACTCGTCAACCATCCCGAGCTCGACGAGCGCCGGCCGGCGAACCAGGTAGGTCGAGGAGTGCACCGTCATCATGCGGTCGCGGATCAGTTCGTCGAACGTCACCCGTGCGCGACCGGCCAGGCGTTCGAGTTCCCGGCCGGCGAAGTCGATGACGATGCCGCAGGAGGCCAGGACCGCGTCGGGCTCGGCGGTCAGGGCCTCGACCTGGGCGGCGAGCTTGCCGGAGAGCCAGGCGTCGTCGTCGTCGCAGAACGCCACGAGGTCGGTGTCCAGCGACAGGATGCCGGTGTTGCGGGCCCCGGCGAGGCCCGGCGAGCGGTCGTTGGGCAGCACGCGCACGTGCTCGCCGGCCAGCGAGGGGTCGGGCTCGGCGCGGTCGAACACGACGACCACCTGCAACTCCCCCGCGTACTGCTGGTCGAGCACGGACCGGATCGCGCGACGGACGAGCTCGGGCCGGTCGTGGGTGGGGATCACGACACCGACCGACGGCGGTCGAGCACTCATGGGAGGACATCGTAGGCGAGAACACGAATTCGGTCACTCCGCGCTGCGAATCCGTCTGGATCGTCACAACGATTTCCCACGGATCGTTCCGCCGTACTCGGACAACGAGTAACCCTGGGCACCCGGGGAGCGAGCAAATCGTCGTGCACCGTTCTCCACTCGCCGCCGCCGCGGGTGTTCTCCTCGCCGTTCTCGCCGGCTGCGGCGCGCCACCGGCGGGCGCGGCGGCCGTCCCGGACCGGCCGGTCTCCGCGGTCCCCGACGGGGCGGTGCTCGACTGGCGCTTCGACGACCCGGCCCACCCTCCCGGACCGCGCGGGCCCGCGCCCGCGGAGGTGCTCACCCGGGACGGCGGCGAGGTCCGGCCCGTCCGCCCCGGGGCCGACGGGAGCGGCGGGGCTGTCGCCTTCCCGGCGGTCTGCTCCGGCGAGGGCTGCCCGCACGCGACGATCACCGCCCCGGACTCCCCCGAGCTCAATCCGGGTGCCCGTCCGTTCGTCCTCGGGGCGAGCGTCCTCGTCCGCCCCGAGGAGGTGACGACCGACCACGGCTCCAACCTGGTGCAGAAGGGGGTCTCCAGCACCGCGCAGTGGAAGCTGCAGCTCGACGGCGGCGGTGACGGCAGGCCGAGTTGCGTGGTGCGCGGTGCGGGCGGGGCCGACCGGACGGTGGCGCGCTCGACGGCGGGGGTGGCCGATGGGCAGTGGCACCACCTCACCTGCCGGCGCGAAGGTGACGAGCTGACGGTGTCGGTCGACGGGGTCGTCACGGGGTCGGCGCCGGTGCCGGAGGGGCTCGTGATCGACCCGGTCGGCGAGCCGCTGGCCGTCGGCTCGAAGGGTCCGGGGACGAACAACGACCAGTTCCATGGCACGCTCGACGACGTGTACTTCGCGGTGGGGTGAGCACCGTGGACCTGAGAGCCCCGTTCCGCCCTTCGGGTGTCGCTCACCGTGCGATCGGCCCATGGCGCCGTTCCTCGGCGCCGGTGAGCGACCTGCGGGCGCGTGGGAGCAACCCCGGTCCTCAGGTTCCGCCGCGCCCGCGAGCGAGTTCCTATAGTCGACGGGGAGCCCCGTCGCGGGCTCACGAGGCACGACCCCGAACCGCACTCGCCGTTCTCAGACCGGCGAGACCGAGTCCGTGGCTGCGCGGCGCTCCCCCGCCCGTATGTGCACCACGGTCGCTGTGAAAGGCACCTGTGCCATGCGCGAGGAAGTCCCCCCGCCCCACCGTGCGGTCCCGGTCCGGACCGCGGCGCGACACGGAGCGCCGCAGCGACGCCCGAGCGTGCGGACCATCGTGCTGGTGACCGCTGCCGCGTTGGCCGTCGGCAGCGTGGCGGTGGCGATGCCGGTCGCGCTCGGCGCACCGGGCGCCGCGGGTCCCGTCGTGATCCCCGCCGCCGCGGACACCTACGTGATCAGGCAGTTCCCGGGCGCCGTCAAGGGCGGGGCGGACAAGCTGACCGCGGCGCGCTGGACGAACTGGCAGACCGAGGCCTACCTCTCGTTCGTGGTCCCGCCCTCCGTGACCGAGGTGGACGGCGCGACGCTGGAGCTCGAACTGCAGCCCCGCGCCAACCAGCCGGCGACCGTCGAACTGCGCGAGCTGGCGAGCGGCTGGTCGGAGACCACGACCTCGTGGGCGAACCGGCCGGTCCCCGGTCGCGTGGTCCGGACCGTCACGGTCGGCGCTTCCGCGCGGATGCTGTCCATCGACGTCGGTCCCCTCGTCGACGGGCCGGGCACGTACTCCTTCGCCCTGACCAACCCCGACGACGCGTCGGCCGCCACGGTGCGGTCGCGCGAGGCCGGGGCGGCCGGGCCCAGGCTGGTCCTGGACGAGGTGCCGGCCGGCGCGCCCGTCGTCCCACCGCCGACCACGGCCCCGCCCACCACCCGCCCGACCACCGCGCCCACCACGTCCCCTTCCGCCACGACCCCGGCGAGCACCGCCTCGGCCGTTACCCCGAGACCGTCGAACCCGCCGACGACACCCTCGACCGCTCCGCTTCCCGCCGGGCCGACGCTGTGCGGAGCGTCGTTCCAGGTGGAGGGGGGCGAGACCTACCAGCAGGCGCTCGTGCGCACCGACGAGCGCTTCGGCGGGCTGGACATGGTGCGCGTGTTCTACCCCGGCGCCCCCGGCGCCTGGCCCGGGCGCCTCGACGCCGGCACCCGCCCGCTGGTCGTCTCGTTCAAGTACGACCCCCGCGAGGTCGTGGCCGGGCGCCACGACGCCGCGCTGCGGGACTGGTTCGCCACCGCGCCGCGCGACCAGGAGATCTACTGGACCTACTACCACGAGCCGGAGGACAACATCGCGGCCGGCGAGTTCAGCGCCCAGGACTACCGCAGCGCCTGGACCCGGATCCGGTCCCTGGCCGACCGCGCGTCCAACCCACGGCTGCACGCGACGCTGATCCTGATGTCCTGGAGCCTGGACCCCCGGTCTGGCCGGGACTGGGAGGACTACTACCCCGGTCGGGACGTCATCCAGGTCCTCGGCTGGGACAACTACAACCTCGCGGCCGCCGAGGGCGGCTACCAGGACCCCGTCGCGATGTTCGAGCGGACCCTGGCGATCAGCGAGGCCGAGGGCCTGCCCTTCGGCGTCGCCGAGACCGGCAGCCACCTCGCCGCGGGCGACGACGGCGAGCGGCGGGCCGCCTGGCTACGGGCCCTGACCCGGCACCTCACCGCATCGGGTGCGCTCTGGGTCGCCTACTTCGACCTCGACTGGCCCACCGGCGACTACCGGCTGCGGGACGCGCCGAGCGTGCAGGCCTGGCGCGACTTCTGCTGAGGCCGGTCGCACCGCCCGGACCGGGCGGGCGCCGGCGCCGCTCCGGTGGCTACCGCAGCCGCACCCGCGCCTCGTCGAGACGGGCGTGGGTCGTCGCGGTGACCCGCTCGATCGCGTCGACCTCCGCCGGGTCGAGCGCGTCCCGCCAGGCACCGGCGACCGCGGCGGGCGAGCGGTCGAGGTCGTGCAGACGCGCCGAGGGTGCTGTGGCCGCCGCAGGCCGGGCCTCCTTCGACAGCTCCTCCTCCGCCCGGGGGCTCCATCGCAGGTCCAGCAGCTCGAACAGCCGCCGCCCGGCCGGCGGGCCACCCCTGGCGAGTTCCTCGTGCGACACGATGTGCAACTCGGACAGCCCGGCGCGGTCGGCGAGCGCGAATTCGTGCAGGTGGGCCCAGAACGCGCCCATCGCCTCGGCATCGGTCGCCGGGACCTCGGCGGGTGGGCGAGGACCCGCCGTGTCCGGGTCCGCCCGCTCGATTTCCATCACCCGGCGCAGTTCCGCCAGGTCAGGGCGCCACCCCATCCGCCGGTAGCTCGCCAGGACCGCGCCCGGGTGGCGGTACACCAGGACAGGCACCGCGCGCGTGCAGGAGACCACCGCAGGGACCGACAGCAGCGCGAAGGGGTCCTTCATCACGACCCGTGTCCACGGCAGCGGGGCCGCCCACTGGCGATAGCCGTAGCGGCTGTAGACCATCGGGTTCACGCCCCGGTAGGCGGTCCCGAGCGCGCGGCGCTGGCGGGGTGAGGGGTCGAGCAGCCGGGTCCAGCCGTCGAGCGTGCCGGCCAGGGCGTACTGCCGGCCCCGCGGGTTCATCGGCTCCCGCCCGGCGAGCGCCGTGCCGTCGGCACTGGCCAGCAGGCGGGCCATCCAGGTGGTGCCGGACCGGGGGACGCCGGTCACCAGGATCGGACGCCGCGCCGCCTGCCCTGCTGGACCGCCGCCCGCCATCAGACACACCCCGTTGCGGCATGCTCGACCGCCCGGTCGAGCAGCGTCAGCCCGTCCGGGGTGAGCCGGGAGACCCCCGCGGACGGCAGGGGGAAGGCGATCCGGCAGGCCGGCGCGAGCATCCCGCCCACCATCGGCGCGCCGGTCCGGTAGGCGAAGAGCGTCGGCCTGCCGTCCAGTGTCGCGACGACGGCGGCACCCGTGGCGACACCGCCGTGGGGCAGGGGCGACGTCGCCGTGACGACGGTGACCGCACCGGTCCGCCCGGCCGCCAGCGGATCGGCCGGCGCCGTGACCGTGACGGCGGTGCGATCGACGGTTCCCCCGTTGGCGGGGCTCATCCGCATCTCGTCGTACAGGCTCGCCTTCCAGATCACGACCGGCCGGGCGACGTCGCGCAGCCGGGTGCCCAGCTGTGCCGGGCCGACGCTCTGCGCGACCAGGACGACCGACGAGCCCGCAACGTCGGCCGCCGCGACGGTGGCGTCGTCGTGCAGCGTGACCTCGTAGCCCTGCGCCCGCAACCGGTCCGCCAGTGCGGCGTCGACGCCGGGGGATGCGACGTTGCCGACCACCAGCGCCGCCGTCCGCTCGGGCGCCGGCTCGACGGTGCCGCCGTAGAAGGCGTCGGCGCCCCAGGCCCGCCAGGCGGCCGCCGCGGTGGGCGAGGTGTCCGCCGCCCAGCGGCACGGGCTGCTCGGGACGGGCTCGAAGAGCATCACGCCGTCGAACACGGCGAACTCGGGCGTCCGGAACAACGCCTGGGCGTCGGCGAACCAACGCGCCTTGCGGCCGGGGTCGGCAGGGTCCTCGACGGTGCCGTACTCCGCGAGCCACAGCTCCTCCGACCGGTGCTCCAGCCAGAACCGCCGCTGCGGGTCGATGATGTCGCGCAGCGGCTTCCACGCGTTGACGATCCCGGGGCGGCAGGTGAACCAGTTGTAGGCGTCGCCTGCGATGGCGTCGACCCACTCGTCACCGGGGTACCACCGGGCCGCGGCCCGGCGGTCGGCGGCCGGGAGCCAGAAGCTCTGATCAGTCATGATCCACATGAAACGGACGTTGGTAACGCCCTGCTCCCGGAACACCGCAACCCAGGCCCGCCAGGCGGCCAGATAGTCGGTCGCCGTGCCCAGGCCGATGTTGAGCTGGGTCTCCGGCTCGTGGTTGAACGTGATGTACACCGGCGCGCCGAAGTCGCGGACCCTGGCGGCCCAGCCGACCATCTCCGTGTGCAGGGCGCTTCCGGGACGGGCCGACGCCACGTCGGCCCAGGGGATGTCGGTGCCGTTCGACCGACGGGATCGGACCGAGACCACGAGCGTGCGCCCGCCGTCGCGCAGCCCGTTCTCGTACGCGGTCGGCCACGGGCTGTCCCACTGGTAGAACAGCCGCACCGCGCCGAGCCGCCGCCCCGCCGCCGTCTCGATCCGCTGGGTGGCGACCTCCCGTGATTCGCCGGCCCGCGGGTTTGGGTGCGCGCCCCACAGAAGCGGCTCCTCCGCGTGCGCCGGCACGGCGGCCAGCGGGGCGACGACCACGGCCACCAACAGGCCGAGCAGTACCGACCGGGTTCGTCCTCGCACCGTCGTCCCCTCCCGATCAGCGGTAGCCGTGGCGCTGGCGCAGCCCGATGGTGAGCAGGTCCACGATCCTCCGGTCCCGGGACCCCATCGCCGTGCGCCACGCCTCGTCGGGCCGCAGCGCGACCGTGCCGGTCCGGAAGCGCATGGGGTTGCCGGCCACCAGGTGACCGGGCGGGAGCTGGACCGCACCGGGCTGGAGATGGTCCAGGTCGGCGGCTCCCGTCCGGATGCCGGCGAAGTCCAGGACCCTGCCGACGACGCCACGCGGATCGGCGACGAAGTCCTCGTAGCGCACGGTCGTGAGGGGCATCCCGCGGACAGCCAGTGCACCGGTCTGCAGCTCCAGGACCGACCACCACAGCGCCGCCTTCGCCGGGGGCAGCCGGTACATCGTCGCGCTGCCGTCGGTGACCTCCGGGCGCTGCACCGTCTTGCCCAGCGAGTGGGCGACGCCCCTGGGGTCACGCACCACGCGGACGCACCGGACGTCGACGTCGGCGTGGCGCAGGAGGGCCGCGTAGGCGGGGAGCTTGCTCGAGTCCAGCAGCAACTGCGATCCGGTGACGGCCCGCACCCCGCGGAAGAGGGAGCCGATCAGCGCCCCCAGCTCGTCCCGGCGGCCCCGCCATTCCGGCCCGGCCAGCGGGGTGAGCAGCCCGGGGAGATGCCGGGTGCGGACGACGACCTCGCGGAGGGCGGACACCTCGGCGGGGTCCAGGGCGTCCCAACCGCCGAAGGCCGCGTCGCCGACCTCGCTCCAGAACGGGCACTCCCGGAAGGGGCGCTCGCAGCTGCAGAGCTCGCCGTCCCGCAGGCCGCGCTCCCACAGGTGCACGGTCTCGCCGAGTGTCGTCACGCCGGCGACGCCCCCGACGGCGCGCTCGATCAGTGTCGAGCCGCTGCGCCCCGATCCGGCGAGCAGGAGGATCCGCGGGCGGTCCGCGCCGTCCGGCTCCGATGTCATGTCAGCTTCCCTCGTTCGGCGGGACGGGTACCTGGAAGTACGGATCGGCGGCGAGCTCCCGGAACGCGGCCAGCGTCTCCGGGTCCGTGACGGTGGTGTCGAGCCCGGGCCGGTCCACCTGGCTGGACGAGAAGTAGACGAGCGCCTTGACCTGAGGGTGCGCTCGGACGTAGGCGTGCGCGTCCCTGAGCCAGCGGGCCCGGTCGGCGGGCGCGGCGACCGACCGGACGCCGTACTCGGCCACGATGATCGGCTTGGTGCGGAGCTGGGCGAACTCGAGGAAGCTGTCCATGAGGTCGCCGAAGGGCACGAGCGCCTCGCCTGCGGACGGCTCGGAGTACACGTCGGCGCACAGCCAGTCGACCTCGTCGTCACCCGGGTAGTAGGCCCGTGCGTCCCGGGTCGGATCGACGAACCCGAGCACGTGGGGGCACCAGACCCATGCCGCGTTCAGGGCACCGACCTCGGTGAAGATCTGGCGGGTGTGCCGCCAGGCGGCCACGAAGTCCTCCGGGTCGCGGACGATCGTGCGCAGGTTCGGACGATCCATCTCCCAGCGGAATCTCAGCAGGACCGGCCTCCCGAGGTCCCTGATCGCCTCGGCCCGCTGCCGGATGACCGCGTCGTAGGAGCCGGTCACGATCGAACGGGTGTCGGTGCCCGCCCAGGAGAGCAGCAG
>JAPLAT010000258.1 GCA_026393175.1 Pseudonocardiales bacterium | reverse complement strand
CGCCGGGCAGGCCTGGGTGCGCCCGCTCGACCGCGGGCCAGGCGCGGCGCGCGAGGTCGCGGCGGTCCGGGGGCAGCACGTCGTCCAGCACGGCCTCGCGGGTGAGGGAGTGGCGGAACGCGAAGCCGCGGCCGTCGACGTCGACGAGCTGCGCGTCGACCGCGGCCCGCAGCGCGTCGGCGGCCGTGCGGCCGTCCACCTCCGCGACGGCGGGCAGCAGCTCCCAGTCGAAGCGGCGGCCGAGCAGCGCGGCCGCGCCGACCACGCGCCGCGCGACCGGGTCGAGCGCGGCGAGGCGCCGCCGCACCGACTCCCGCAGGCTCGCCGGGACGGTGGGCGCCAGATCGGCGTCGCACCCCCACCCGTCCCCGGTGCGCCGCAGGGTGCCCGCGGAGAGCAGGCCCGCCAGCAGCTCCTCGACGAGGAACGGGGTGCCGTCGCCGTGGGCGCGCACGAACGCGGCGAGCCCGGCCGGGGCGGGGGCGCCCAGGCAGGCGGCCACCATCCGGTCGACCTCGTCGGGCGGCAGCGGCGCCAGCGCCACCGTCGAGCCGGGGTGCCGCTGCTCCAGGCGGTCGACCGCGTCGTCGGCGGCGCCGCCCGGCCGTGCGGTGACCAGGCACAGGACCGGCTCGTCCGCGGCGGCGTCGCCGAGGTGGTCCAGCACGGCGAGGGTCTCGGCGTCGGCCCAGTGCAGGTCCTCCAGCACGAGCAGGCAGCCCCGCCCGCCGCCGTAGCGGCGCAGCAGCCGGAGCACCGCCTCCCCGAGCAGCAGCGGCGACTCCTCGACCCCGGCCCCGCCCCAGGCGGGCACCAGGCGGCCGAGGTGCCCGGCCAGCCCCGCGAGGTCGGGCCCGTCCGGTGGCGGGGCCGAGCGGAACGCGTGCAGGAACGCCTCGGTGAGCGGGCGGTAGGGCACGGGGTGCGCGCCCGGCACGGCGCGGCCGGTGAGCACCGGGATCCCGCGCGCCGCCGCCGCGGCCGCCGCCTCGCGGGCCAGGCGCGTCTTGCCGGAACCGGCGTCGCCGGCGAGCGCGACGACCCCGCCGCGGCCGTGGCCCAGGGCGTCGAGGCGGGCTTCCAGCGCGGCGAGCTCCGCCGCCCGCCCGACCAGGTCGGGGCAGAGCAGCCGCCCGCCGCCGTCGCGCATCCGCGTCCCGCCCTCCGCCGACGGCCGATGGTAGGGCGGTGCGCGGTGCGGGCGCGAGACCGTCCGCGGGGGTGGGTGGCGCGCCCGGTCGGCGCCCTGCAGCCGTCGGCGGCCGGTCGCGGCCGGGGCCTACGCTGACCGGCATGAGCAACCCCGTGCTGACCGCGGTGGCCTGGCCCTACGCCAACGGCCCCCGGCACATCGGGCACGTGTCCGGATTCGGCGTGCCCTCCGACGTCTTCTCCCGCTACCGGCGGATGGTCGGCGACCGGGTGCTCATGGTCTCGGGCACCGACGAGCACGGCACCCCGATCCAGGTGCAGGCCGACGCCGAGGGGCTCACCCCGCGGCAGCTCGCCGACAAGTACAACCGGGTGATCGTCGAGGACCTGCGCGGGCTGGGCCTGTCCTACGACCTGTTCACGCGCACCACGTCGAGCAACCACTACGAGGTCGTGCAGCAGATGTTCCTCGCGCTGCACCGCAACGGGTACGTGTTCACGAAGAAGGCCATGGGCGCGATCAGCCCGTCGACCGGCCGGACGCTGCCCGACCGCTACGTCGAGGGCACCTGCCCCATCTGCGGCTACGAGCACGCCCGCGGCGACCAGTGCGACAACTGCGGCAACCAGCTCGACCCGGCCGACCTGAAGAACCCGCGGTCGAAGATCAACGGCGAGGTGCCGGTCTTCGTCGAGACCGAGCACTTCTTCCTCGACCTGCCGGCGTTCGCCGAGTCGCTGGGGTCGTGGCTGTCCACGCGCACCGACTGGCGGCCCAACGTCCTGAAGTTCTCCGCGAACCTGGTGAACGACCTGAAGCCGCGGGCCATCACCCGCGACCTCGACTGGGGGGTGCCGATCCCGCTCGACGGCTGGCGCGACCAGCCGATGAAGCGGCTCTACGTCTGGTTCGACGCCGTGATCGGCTACCTGTCGGCCTCCGTGGAGTGGGCGCGGCGCGGCCCGGACCCGGACGCGTGGAAGCAGTGGTGGACCGACCCGTCGGCCCAGGCCTACTACTTCATGGGCAAGGACAACATCGTCTTCCACTCGGTGATCTGGCCGGCGCTGCTGCTGGGCCAGAACGGGGCGGGCGACAAGGGCGGGACCCCCGGCGCGTTCGGCACGCTCAACCTGCCCGACGAGATCGTGTCGTCGGAGTTCCTGACCATGAGCGGCTCCAAGTTCTCCACCAGCCGCGGCACCGTCATCTACGTGACGGACTTCCTGCGCGACTTCGGCCCCGACGCGCTGCGCTACTTCATCTCCGTGGCCGGCCCGGAGAACCAGGACACCGACTTCACCTGGGACGAGTTCGTCCGCCGCACCAACTTCGAGCTGGCCAACGAGTGGGGCAACCTCGTCAACCGGTCGATCTCCATGGCCCACAAGAACGTCGGCGCGATCCCCAAGCCCACGGCGCCCACCGACGCCGACGCCGAGCTGCTGGCCGCCTCGCGGGCCGGCTTCGACACCGTGGGCGGGCTGCTCGCCCGCAACCGGTTCAAGCAGGCCTCGGGCGAGGCGATGCGCATCGTCACGCTCGCCAACCGGTACCTGTCCGACCAGGAGCCCTGGAAGCGCAAGGACGACCCGAACCGGCGCGACACGATCCTGCACACCGCGCTGCAGGTCGTGCAGGACGCGAACACGCTGCTCACGCCGTTCCTGCCGCACGCGGCGCAGCAGGTGCACGAGGCGCTGGGCGGCGCGGGCGTGTGGGCCGCGCAGCCCGAGGTGCGCGAGGTCGAGGACCTCGGCGACGGCCCGGCCTACCCGGTCCTGACCGGGGACTACGCCGACGAGCAGGCGCGCTGGGCGAGCACCCCGGTGGAGATCGGCCGGCCGCTGCAGAAGCCGACGCCGATCTTCACG
>JAPLAT010000599.1 GCA_026393175.1 Pseudonocardiales bacterium | reverse complement strand
GATCGGCTGGCGCACTTCAAGTGCCCGCGCGAGGTGCACCTGGTGGCGGAGCTGCCCCGCAACGCCACCGGAAAGCTGCTCAAGACCGAGCTGCGCAAGCGGTTCACCGGGGTCGAGGGCGGCGTCGTCCAGCGCTGACGGCGGTCCGGCGGGCGCCGGCCCCGTTCGGGGGCCGGTGCCTAGCCGTTCGCCGGGACCGCTCCGGTGAACTCGTCGACACCCGCGGGAGCGTCGTCGTCGAGCAGGGCGCTGCCGTACACCTGGTGCAGCGTCGTGAGCATCTCCTCGAGCGGCAGGTCGGTGTAGACCCCGCGGTCGCGGACGTACTCCATGTACGTGCCGCCGTCGGCGGTGTGCTCGTGCAGCAGGGCGTCCGACCGGCCGTCGAACGCCATCGGCTGCACCCCGAACCGCGCGCACAGCTCGGCGTTGAACGCCGGCGTGGCCTTGACCCACCGGCCCTCCAGGAACAGGTCGGTGTAGCCGTGGAACACGAACAGGTCGATCCCGTTCATCTTCCTCCTGAGGCGCTCGGTCTGCAGGTGGTTGCGCACGTCGGCGAACCCCAGGCGCGCCGGGATGCCGGCCGCCCGCGCCGCCGCAGCGAGCAGGACCGCCTTCGGCACGCACCAGGAGCGCCCGGACTCCAGGACCGCGCTCGCCCGATAGCTCGCCGGGTCGGTGCTCGTGGCGAACGGGTCGTACCAGATCCGGTCGCGGACCACATCGAACAGGAGCACCGCCTGCGTCACGGGGTCGGTCTCGATGCCGACGACCTCGGACGTGAAGGCGCGTACCGCAGCCGAGTCGGAGTCGACGAACCGGCCGGGGGCGAGGTACTCATCAGTATTCACTACCGAAGAGTAACGAGCGCGAGCGCGGCCTGTCCCGCGCCGGGGACACGGGTCACGCGGCCTGCTCTGTCACGGGCCGACCTGACGCCGTGAATCCACCGCGCCCAGCGTGAGCTGAGCAGTCGGCACGCGGCCGCATGCTCGGGGCGTCGGGCCGCCGCCACGATCGGCGCGCGGCCGCCACTGCGGGATCCGGCCACGCCTATAGGATGGTCTCGTTCGCCCGCACGAGGACGACGACCGACGGTACTCCTGGTGAGGTGACGACGTGGCTGGGTTCCGCCGCACCGTGCTCCTCGAGGTCGCGACCGAGCTGTTCTCCCGGCAGGGCTACCACGCAGTCGGTATCAACGACATCGGAGCGGCCGCGGGCGTCACCGGTCCGGCGGTGTACCGCCATTTCCAGAACAAGGACGCCATCCTGCGAGAGCTGTGCAACACGGCGATGACGGAGTTGCTGGCCGGTGCGCGGCGCGCCGCCCAAGCGGGCGATCCGCAGCACGTCCTGAACGCGCTGATCTCCGTGCACGCCGGGTTCGGGTCACGCCACCGTCGGCTCGTGGCGGTGTACGTCCGCGAGCACCGGGCACTGTCCCCGATCGCGCTGCGCGCACTGCGGCGTCGCCAGCGCGACTACGAGGCGATCTGGTCCGAGGCGCTCAGGCAGGTGCGGTCCGACCTGGGCACCGCGGAGATACGCGGTGTAGTCACCGCGGTGCTGTCGCTGATCAACGCCGCCGCTCACATGCCGACCGAGCTCGACGACGCCGCGGTGGAGCGGCTGCTGAGCGCCGGCGCTGCGGCGGCGCTGCTTGCCCGGTCCCCCGTCGACGTCGACGTCGACTCCGCCGCGGGCTGACCCGGCGCGCACCGTCCCGGCCGCTCGCCAGCGAGTACCGCGGGCGGTCACGCGCATGCGGGACGGCATGGTGGGCAGCTGTATCGCCTCGCGGCGACGCTACTGGCGGATCCGTTCACCGTCGGACCTGCGCCTGCTGTCAGCCCACCCACCCGCCGTCCCCAACGGTGCGCACGCTCTCCGTCTGCGAGGGCGAGTCGGTCACCGAGGGCGGGTGCTGCTCGTCCTCGGGTAGTGCCCGACCGGTCGACCGGGATACGGTCGGGGCGATCGTGATACTGATCATCCCGATGCCACGAGCCAGCAGAGCGGAGCAGCGAGTGCACTACGCCTTCGACGCCGACCAGGAGACCTTCCGGCGTGAGCTCGCGACCTTCGCGCAGAAGGTCCTCGCCCCGCACTACCAGCCCGACGACCGGGCGGGCCGGATGCGCCCGGAGCTCCCCCGGGAGATGGCGTCGATGGGCCTCACCGGCCTGCGCATCCCGGAGCGCTTCGGCGGCCAGGAGGCCGACGCCGTCACCACCGGCCTGGCGGCCGAGGAGGTGTCCCGGGCCGACATCAACGCCTGCTACATCCTGCTGGTCGCCGCGCTGAACGCCGACATTCTCGTCGGCAACGCCGGCGAGGAGCAGCTGGCCCGCTGGCTGCCGCCGATCGCCGACGGCTCGGTGCTCTCGGCACTGGTGCTGACCGAGCCCGAGCACGGGTCCGACGCGGCCAACCTCTCCCTGCGCGCGCAGCCCGACGGGGCGGGCTGGCGCCTCACCGGCGAGAAGACCTCGATCTCGATGGGCATGCTCGCCGACACCGGCATCGTCTTCGCCAGGACCGGCGGGCCGGGCGCCCGCGGGGTCAGCGCGTTCTACGTCGACCTGCACGACGACCGGATCGCCCGGACCGCGCTCGACGACCACGGTGGCCGGGCGATCGGGCGCGCGTCGCTGCACTTCGACGGCGTGCCGGTGGGTCGCGACGAGCTGATCGGGCAGGAGGGGGCGGGCTTCGTCTCGGTGATGCAGGGGTTCGACTACTCCCGCGCGGTGATCGGGCTGATGTGCGTCGGGATCGCCGAGGCGGCCCTGGACGACGCCCTGGACTACGCCCGGACGCGGGAGGCCTTCGGCGGCCCGATCGGGCGCAACCAGGGTGTGGCGTTCCCCCTGGTCGAGCAGGCGACGCGGCTCGCCGGGGCCCGGCACATCTGCTACGAGGCCCTGTGGCGCAAGGACCAGGGGCTGGACCACACGGTGGCGGCGAACATGGCGAAGTGGTTCGCACCCAAGACCGCGGGCGAGGTCGTGCACCAGGCGCTGCTGACCTTCGGGCACGCGGGGTGGGGCAGCGACAGCCCCCAGGGGCAGCGGCTGCGCGACGTCATGGCCTTCGAGATCGCCGACGGCACCGCTCAGGTCGCGAAGCTGGTGGTCGCCCGGCACCTCCTGGGCCGCAAGTTCGCCCCATAGCGAGACCGCCGGTCAGACCGACGCGGCGAGCCGGTCCCGCACGCTGGCGAGCCGCTCGTACTGGCGCAGGACGTCGACGGCGGTCGGCATCATCACGAACGCCTCGGCGCCGACGTCCCGGTACCGGGCGAGCGCGTCGGCCACGCGGTCCTCGGCACCGATCACGCACCACCGCTCGACGGCCTCGACGGGCATGCCGTACTGGCCCGCGACGAACCGCTCCAGCTCTCGTCGCCCCGTCTCGGCATCGTCGGTGACGTGCACGAACACCAGCATCACGGTGGTGCACACCGGGCGGCCGAACTCCTCGGCGTACGCCCGCAGGTCCTCGACCGCCCTGCGCACCCGCTCGGGCTCCAGCCACACCGCGAACCAGCCCTCGGCGAACCGTGCTGCGCGACGCACCGCGTGGGCGGACCGGCCGCCGACGACCAGTGGTGGCCGCGAGGACGGCACCGGCTCCAGCATCGGCGAGCGCACCGGCAGCAGCGGGCCGGCATGGTCCACGGCCTCGCCGCGCAGCAGTGCATCGACGACGCCGATGGCCGCGTCGAGCCGGCGGCCCCGCTGCGCCACGGGGTAGCCGGCCGCCTCGAACTCGGCCGGGTTCTCCCCGCCCGCACCGACCCCGACGACGAGGCGGTCCGGCGCGAGCGCGGCGACCGTCCCGAGCTGCTTGGCGGTCCAGACCGGGTTGCGCATCGGAAGCAGCAGCACCCCGGTCCCCAGCACCAGCCGCTGCGTGACCGCGGCGACCGCGGCCAACGCTCCGCACGGTTCCAGGACCGGCGGGTGGAAGCTCAGGTGGTCGCCGACCCAGCCCGAGTCGAATCCGAGGTCCTCCGCCAGCCGCGCGGCGGCCAGCAGCGGCGGTGTCCCCAGCCGCAGCGGGTCGAAGTTCGGCAGCATCACGCCGAACCCGGACTCCCGCACCGTCAGGGGCACGCTCACGCCGCATCGACCCGGTCCGGCTCGCCGCCGACGATCCGTGCGGTCAGCTCGCGCTCGTCCGGTGCGCAGCGGCCGGCACCGGCGGGAGCCGCCGCCTCGGGGTAGAACTGCGCCGCCCACCGCCGGTAGGCCAGGTACTGCTTGGCCTCCTCGGGGGGCAGCGGGGGCCGCGCGATGTAGGTCATGGGCTCCCACACCACGAGGTCCCGGCCCACCTGCTCGATGCGCCTGAGCGCTCGGCGGACTCGCCTCGGAGGGCCACGCCCACGTGGAACCAGCCGGTGGGATGGCTGCGGTTGGGGAACCCGCGGCTCGACGCACGCACCATCGGCGGTGCCGCGGTGTTGACCATTCGAGAGCCTCCGACGATCACGACCGGCCGCCACGCCGGATGAGGTACGACTCGTGGTAGCGAAGGTCATCCGAACACCGGGGCGATCGGCTGTCAAGGCGCCGACACCGCCCACGCCCGCGGTCAGCCGACGTGCTCCCGGCCGATCAGCTGGCGGGCGATCACCAGCTTCTGGATCTGCGGGGTGCCGTCGCCGATCTGCAGGCCGCTGACGTCGAGCAGCAGCTGCTGCAACGGCATCTCGGTGGACCACCCGACGTGGCCGTGCAGCACGATGCAGTCGTTGATGGCCTGCACCGCGATCCGCGGCGCCCACCACTTGCACATCGCGGCCTCCCGCGTGTG
>JAPLAT010000157.1 GCA_026393175.1 Pseudonocardiales bacterium | reverse complement strand
GAGGTCAACCGGCGCTTCACGTTCGAGAACGCCGGCGGGCACCCCTGGCGCGCCCACGTGCAGACCGCCGGGATGGTCGCCTTCTACGCCGTCTACAGCTCCGCGGTGCTGCTCGCACTCGCCGCGGTCGTCGACGACCCGGCGCCGCTGCTCGAGTCCGCCGTCGTGTCCGCGGCGAGCGTGCTCGGCGGCGCGGCGCGGTTCCTGCTGCTGCGCTTCTGGGTCTTCCGGGGCGACGAGGGCGGCGCGGCCGGTGCGGACGGGGCGGGCGGCGTGTCCGGCGCCGACGACACCGTCGGCCGGGCCGTGCGGCGCTGGCGGGAGCGGCACCGCTGGGCCGTGCGGGTCGTGCTCGCCGCCTCGGCCGGCGTCGCGCTGCTGCTCGCCGCGGCCTGCGTGCCGCTCGGGTACTGACCGCGGGCCGTGGCAGGGTGGGGGCATGGCTCTCACCACCGTGAAGCGGACGGTCGCCGCGGCGCTCGTCGGCGGCGCCCTCGTCCTGTCCTCCGCTGGCGCCTGCGGTCCCACCGGCGACGACGACGACGTCCCGGGCGTCACCCAGCAGGACGACGACGGCGGGGACGAGGGCGGGGACGACGAGGGCGGGGACGACGACGGCGGGGACGACGACGGCTGACCGTCGACCCTCCGTTCGGAGGGGGTCGTGCCGCGGACGCGTGACTAGCGTCGGGGGCATGCCCAGGTACGTGATCGAACGCGAGCTCCCCGGAGCCGGGTCCCTGTCCGACGGTGAGATCAACGAGATCAGCCGCACGAGCAACCAGGTGCTCGACGGCATGCCGGACGTCCAGTGGGACCACAGCTATGTCACCGACGACAAGATCTACTGCGTCTACGTGGCGCCGGACGCCGACGCGATCCGCCGGCACGCGCAGGAGGGCGGCTTCCCCGCGAACGCCGTCAGCGAGGTGCGCCGGACCATCGACCCCACCACCGGCGGGCGCTGACCGCGCTCCGCCCCTACGCTCCGATCATGGGAGCCGAAGGGACCTTCGAACGCGAACCGGTGGCGCTCGACGCCCGGATCACGGCCGACGGATCGTCGCCGTGGCCGGTGGAGGCCGGGCGCTACCGGCTCGTCGTCGCCCGTGCGTGCCCGTGGGCCAACCGCTCGGTGATCGTGCGGCGCCTGCTCGGCCTGGAGGACGCGATCCCGATGGGGATCGCCGGACCCCTGCACGACGAGCGCAGCTGGCGCTTCCACCTCGACCCGGACGACCGGGACCCGGTGCTCGGCATCGAGTACCTGGGGGAGGCCTACCGCGCCGCCGACCCGGACTTCGACGCCGGCATCACCGTGCCCGCGATGGTGGAGGTCAGCAGCGGCAAGGTCGCCACCAACGGCTTCCAGCAGCTCACCCTCGACTTCTCCACGCAGTGGACGGCGCACCACCGCCCGGGCGCCCCGGACCTCTACCCCGCCGACCGCCGCGACGAGATCGACGAGGTGATCGACTCGTTCTACGAGGACGTCAACAACGGGGTCTACAAGTGCGGCTTCGCGAGCACGCAGGAGGCCTACGAGCAGGCCTACAGGGCGCTGTTCTCCCGGCTGGACGCGCTGTCGGACCGGCTGGCGGGCCGCCGCTACCTCGTCGGCGACACCCTCACCGAGGCCGACGTGCGGCTGTGGGTCACGCTCGTCCGCTTCGACGCCGCCTACCACGGCCACTTCAAGTGCAACCGGCACAAGCTCACCGAGATGCCGGTGCTGTGGGCCTACTCCCGGGACCTGTTCCAGACCCCCGGCTTCGGCGACACCATCGACTTCACCCAGATCAAACAGCACTACTACGGCGTCCACGACACCATCAACCCGTCGGGCGTGGTGCCGCTGGGACCCGACCCGGCGGGCTGGCTCACCCCGCACGGGCGCGCCGAGCTGGGCGGGCGGCCCTTCGGCGACGGCACGCCGCCGGGCCCGGTCGCCGAGGGCGAGCGGGTGCCGCCGCTGACGTGACCGGGGCGCCACCCGGCCGTGGCCGGGTCGCTGCGGGTCCGGGTGCGGCGCGGGGGGCATGATGGCCCCGATGCCGTCGCACCGCACCCCCCGGGGCCCCTCGCTCCCGCTGCGCAGCGGGCCGCCCCCACGCGCGTCGCGGCGCCCCGCGGCGCCGCTGCTCGTCGGGCTGGCGCTGGGCACCGTCGCCACGGCGGCGGCCGTGGTCGGGCTCGTGCCGGTCACCGGGGCCGGACCGGTCACCACCGTGCTCGCCGCCGCGCCCGCCGCCGCCCCCGCGCCGGACGACCGGCTGCCCGCGTGCGACACCGTCGTCGGGTCGATGACCCCGCGGGAAGGGCTCGCGCAGCGGCTGATGATCGGCGTGGACGCCGCGGACCCGGCCGGCGCCGCCGAGGAGGTGGCCGCCACCCAGCCCGGCGGGATCTTCCTCGGCGGCAACGCCACCGACCTCCTCACCGGCCAGGCCCTGCGCCGGCTGCAGGCCTCCGCGCGCGTCCCCGTCACCGTGGCCGTGGACGACGAGGGCGGGCGCGTCCAGCGCGTCGACGAGCTCGACGGCGACCTGCCCAGCGCGCGGGAGATGGCCGAGCTCCCCCCGGGCGAGGTGCGCGCCCTGGCCGCCGAGCGCGGCGAGGCGCTGGCCGGGCGCGGCGTCACGATGGACATCGCGCCGGTCGTCGACCTGGGCGGGCAGCCCCGCGGCGCCGTCATCGGGGACCGGTCCTTCGGCGAGGACCCCGCCGTCGTCACCGAGTACGCGCTGGCCTTCGCCCGCGGCCTGGACGACGCGGGCGTCGCGTCGGTGGTGAAGCACTTCCCCGGGCACGGCCGCGCCGACGGCGACTCGCACGCCGGCCGCGTCACCGCCCCGCCGCTCGACGACCTGCGCGCCGCCGACCTGCGCCCCTACGCCGACCTCGTCGGCCCCGGCGGCCCGCTGGCCGGGGGCGGCACCGCCGTCATGGTCGGGCACCTCGACGTGCCCGGCCTGACCACCGACCTGCCCAGCTCGCTCACCCCGGCCGTCTACGCGCTGCTGCGCGACGAGATCGGCTTCGACGGCCTGGTGATGACCGACGACCTGGGCGCGATGGACGCGATCACCGAGACCTTCGACCTCCCGCGCGCGGTCGTCGCGGCGCTGGCCGCCGGGGCCGACATGGCGCTGTGGTCCAACCCCGACGACCCGGAGCCGGTGCTGTCCGCCCTGGAGCAGGCCCTCTCGTCGGGCGAGCTGGACCCGGCGGCCCACTCCACGGCCACGGCCCGCGTCCTGCGCAGCAAGGGCGCCTGCGCCTGACGACCCCCCGGGTTGCAGCAAAGCCACTTTCACGCAACGAGCTTGCGGGAAAGTGGCTTTGCTGCAACGGGGTCAGGCGCGGGCCATCCCCCGCCGCACCGCCCCGACCAGGTAGGGGCGCAGCTCCCGGGGGTCGATGATCTCGTCCACCGACCCGACGCGCTGGGCCCGCTGGATGCTGTGCGCCGCGTCGAACTCCTCGGCCACCTGCCCCAGCTTCTCCGACCGCACGCCCGGCCGGACGGTCGCCAGCTCCGCCGAGAGCCGCCCGGCCTCGGCGTCGTCGCCGGCCTGCTGCGCGTCCGCGATGCGGGTCTCCAGGTCCTTGACCCGCGGGTCGGCGGCGGTGCGCTTGTTCACCTCGCCCGCGAACACGACGGCCGCGGCGGGCGCCCCGCCGATCACCGACGCGTAGGAGCCCTCGACGGCGGCGATCTCCATGTTGTCGTTGAGCGTCTTGGAGAACACGACGAACGCACCGCCGTGGTAGCGGGACACGACGCAGAACACGATCGGCCCGGAGAAGTTGACGATCGCCCGGCCGATCTCGGCGCCGTACTCCAGCTGCAGGGCCCGCAGCGACTCCGGGGAGCCGTCGAAACCCGACAGGTTCGCGAGGATCACCAGCGGCCGGTTCCCGCTGGCCGCGTTGATCGCCCGGGCCATCTTCTTCGACGACTTCGGGAACAGCGTGCCCGCCGAGAACGACGTCGGGCCGTCCGTGGGCAGGATCCCGCGCCGCGGCAGGGTCCGGGACTCGACGCCCAGCAGCGCGACCGGCTGCCCGCCCAGGTGCGCGTCGAACACGACCACACCCTCGGCGTCGATCATGTCGGCCCAGCGCTCCAGCGTCGGGTGGTCGGCGTCGGAGACGGCCCGCATGACCGAGCGGATGTCGAAGGGCTTCTTGCGGCCCGGGTTGGTGGCGGGGGAGAAGACCTCGCCCACCGTGGCGAAGTCGCAGCCCGCGCCGGAGTGCGGCGAGTCCGAGATGTCGCGGTCCACGGGGTCGGTCGAGGGGGCCGGGCGGGGGAACCGCTCGCCGGGTGCGCGGTAGGTGTGCGCGTAGTGCGCGAGCAGCACGTCGACGGCCGCGGAGAGGTCGGGCGCCCAGTACTGCGCCTGCCCGTTCGGCCCCATGATCCGGTCATAGCCGCCGATGCCGAAGTTGTCCTCGGCGCTCACGCCGCCGGAGAAGTCCAGGCTCTGCTTGCCGGTGAGCACCATCGCCGAGTCCGGCGTCATCACGAGGATGCCCTTGGTGTGCATGAGCATCGTCGCCTCGGCGTTCCAGTACGGCTGGGCGCCGACGTTGATGCCGGTGACGACGACGTTGATCTCGCCGCCGTCCTGCGTGAACTCGATGATCCCGCGCAGGGCCCGGGAGATCCAGTCCATGTTCTCGGTGCCGGAGTCCATCGCGATCTTCGCGCCCGCCGAGACGGCGAACCACTCGATCGGCGCGTCCAGCTCGCGGGCCAGCGCGATCGCGGCCAGCACGCGGGCGCACTCGGGCTCGGCGAGCGCGCCCAGCGCCTTCGTCGGATCGCCGATCAGCACCACGCGGGTGACGCCCTCCGGGTAGCGCGCCGTCGGCGTGGTCACGGTGCCGAGCACGAGGTTGGCCGTGTTGCGCCCGCGCGGGCGCTCGACCGCGACCGGCGCGCCCGCCTCGTCGAGGTCGTACTCGGTGAACGTGCCCGGCCGCCCGCCCCGGTCGGGGTTGCGCACCAGCATCGGCACGAGCTCGAAGGGGTAGACCGCGCCGCGCCGCCGGGCCCGGATCACCTTCTGCGCGTACGCGTCCAGCTCGCCCATCGGGTGCCGGGGCGGGTCGGTGACCCGGACGGTCAGCCCGGCGCCCGGCGGGCGGGACAGCCGCAGGAGCTGCTCGCGCGGCTCGCCACCGCCCGGGTCGGCCATCCGGAACTGCACGAGCACCTGCTCCAGGCCGAGCGCGTCGGTGCGCGGGGCGAGCAGGCGCACGACGTCGCCCAGCTCGGCCAGCGGCACGTCCACCACGGGCCAGACGTAGAGCAGGACCCGGTTCCACTCCAGCTTCGCGTCGGCCCGGTCCGCGGCCCGGGCCGCCCGCAGGGAGTCCAGGCACGCGTCGAGCACCTGCTCCAGCTGCGGCAGCGCGCGGATCTTGCCGGAGTCGTCGCGGAGCAGGGTCAGGTCGCGCACGTCGGACAGCGCGATCAGCCGCACGTCGTCGGGCACGTTGCGGCCGACCGCGCGGAACAGGTGGACGTCGACGGGCGAGGGCAGCCGGGTGAGGGTGAAGTCGGTGAGGCGCCACAGCCCGAGCCGCTCGGCGACCATCGGGTGCAGCCCGCGCAGCGTCGTGTCCTCGACGGGACGGCGGTCGGGGCCGGGCCGGAACGTGAACCACGCCGAGCGCTCGTCCCCGGCCGGGCGGCGGACGGCCACGGCCACCCGCTCCAGCCGCTCGGGCAGCCTGCCCAGCAGCGCGCGGATCTTCTCCGCCGAGCGCTCCGGGTCGGCGTCGGGCGCCTCGCCGGCGATGACGTAGAGGTCCAGCGCGGCGACCCGCTCGGCCGGGAGCTGCAGGATGAGCCGGCGCAGGTCGCCCTGCACGGCCATCGGGTCGCAGGCGGGCGGGGCGTCCGGCGCGGTGTAGACGGTGGTGGCGAGCACGGTGACGTCCCGGCCGCCGTGCCGGTAGGACCCGGTGAGCAGCGGGCGCCCGCCGCGGTCCTGCAGCTCCACCGACTCCAGCGGGCGCACCCGGTAGTAGCGCCGGGTCATCACCTCGAGCATCGCGGCGTGGTGGCGCTCGCCGAACACCCCGAGGATCGGCTCGGCCGCGGCGACGATCGCGTCGATCCGCGCGGGGCGGGCCGGGTCGCCGACGGCGGGCAGGTCGTCGAGCTGCTCGCGCACCAGCGCCTGGCCGCGGGAGCGCTCCGCCGCGATGACGGGGGCGTCGAAGCAGCTGTAGCGCACCCGCCGGGCCAGGCTGCCCACGACGGGGTGCCGCAGCTGGGTGGCGGTGACGAGCTGGTCGAGCATCCGCAGGTAGTCCTCGCGGGCGTCCGCGGGCAGCGACTCCGGGTGCTGCAGGCGCCACTGCAACAGCGCCAGCACCACCGGCACGTGGGCCGGGGCCCGGCGGTGCGCGAGGAACATCCGGTACAGGGCGGAGTGCAGGGGGTCCGACGGCTCCAGGTCGGCCACCCCGTAGTGCGCGAGCGCCTGGCGAAGCCGCGCCTGGAACGACTCCGGCAGCCCCTCGGCCTCGGCGTCGCGGCTGCGCAGGTAGGCGTAGAGGTACTCCTGCGGGTTGCGGGCCTCCTCGGTGGCCCGGTCGTCGTCCGGGCCGTCCACGCCGCCGCGGCGGTTGCGCGACAGGGCGGCCAGGTCGGCGAAGATCCGCAGGACGGCGACCTCGCCCGCCAGCACGCCCGGGTCGTCGCCGGGCAGCCGGTCCCGGGCCGCGGCCAGCGCGGAGAGCAGCGGCCGCGCGTCGCGGTCGTCGACGTCGAACCCGAGCACCAGGTGCCGCAGCGAGGTCAGCGCCTCGGCCGCGGCGGCCGCGGGGTCGTCCGCGCCGCCGGTGTCGGTGAGCGCCGCGAGGTCGACGCGCTCGCCGCCCCCGCCCGCGTCGCCGTCCGCGTCGGGCTGCAGGCGCACCAGCTTGGTGCCGCCCTCGACCTGGGTGTTCGCGTCGGCGAGCACCTCGGCGACGCGGCCGGCGACCGGGGCGCGCAGCGCCGTCTCCAGCTTCATCGACTCGACGACGGCGACGACGTCGCCCGCCGCCACCTCGTCGCCCGCCGCCACCGGGATGGACACGACCATCGCCGGGGCGGGCGCGCGGACCAGCCCCACCTCGCCGCCGGAGATGCGGTGCACCGCGCCGTCGACCTCGACGAGCAGGTCCGGGCCCTGCGGCGCGGTGAGCACGGTGTACGTCGTGCCGCCGACGGTGAGCCGGCGCTCGAACCGGCCGGTGCGCTCGGCGTCGACGTCGACGGCGTGCCCGTCGAGCTCCACCCGGTACCGGTCGCCGCGCGCCTGGGCCACCCGGAGCCGGTAGGACTCGCCGTCGAAGCGGACGTCGACCTGGTGCCAGGTCTCGTGCCCGACCTCGGGCCGCCCGCGCTCCGCGGAGGCGAACAGCCGCCCGCGCTGGCGGGCCACGTGGGCGTCCTGCGCCTCGACGGCCGTCGCGAGCAGGGCGATGTCGGCGCGGCGGGGCGGCGTGTAGCCCGCGGCCATCAGGCCGTCGAGCCAGGTCGTGTCGGCCGTGCCCTCCACGATCTCGGGGCGGCCGAGCAGGTCGATGAGGAACGCCTTGTTGGTGGTGCCGCCGTCGATCACCGCGGAGGTCTGGCGCAGCGCGCGGGCCAGCCGGGCGCGGGCCTCCTCGCGGTCGCGGCCCCAGGCGATCACCTTGGCGATCATCGAGTCGTACTGCGGCGGGATGACGTCGCCGGCCGCGACGCCGGTGTCGACCCGGATGCCGGGCCCGCTGGGCAGGGCGAGGTGGTCGATCCGGCCGGGGGCGGGCGCGAACCCGGCGTCGGGGTCCTCGGCGGTCAGCCGCGCCTCGATGGCGTGGCCGCGGGCGGCGGGCGCCTGCGGCGCGACGTCGGCGAGCCGCCCGCCCTGCGCGACGTGCAGCTGGAGCTTGACGATGTCGACGCCCGTGGTGGCCTCGGTGACCGGGTGCTCCACCTGCAGCCGCGTGTTGACCTCGAGGAACGACAGCAGCCGCTCCCCGGGCTCGTAGAGGAACTCGACGGTGCCGGCGTTGACGTAGCCCGCCGCCTTGACCAGCGCCGCCGCCGACGTCCGCAGCAGCTGCTCCTGCTCGGCGTCCAGCGCGGTGGAGGCCGACTCCTCGATGACCTTCTGGTTGCGCCGCTGCACCGAGCAGTCGCGCACGCCGAGGGTCCAGACGTCGCCGTGGGCGTCCGCGACGACCTGCACCTCGACGTGCCGCCCGCCGGAGATCGCGCGCTCCAGGAACACCGTCGCGTCGCCCGCGGTGCGCGCGGCCTCCGCGCCGGCCCGCTCGAACGCCTCGGGGAGGTCCTCGGGCCGCAGCACCTTGCGGATGCCGCGCCCGCCGCCGCCCGCCGTGGCCTTGACCATGAGCGGGTAGCCGATCTTCTCGGCGTGGGCGCGCGCGGCGTCGACGTCGGCGACCGGGCCGCCGCTCCACGCGGCCAGCGGCACGCCGACCTCCTCGGCCAGCAGCTTCGCCGCGATCTTGTCGCCGAGCCGGTCCATCACCTGCGCCGAGGGCCCGACGAACACGATGCCGGCGTCCGCGCAGAGCTGGGCGAACTCGGCGCGCTCCGACACGAAGCCCCAGCCGGGCCACACGGCGTCGGCGCGGCACGCGGCGAGCGCCCGCCGCAGCTCGGCGTAGTCCAGGTAGGGGTTGACGCCGGTGAAGGCGAGCTCGGGGTCGGGGTGCCCCAGCAGCACGGACTCGTCGGCCTCGCGGACGAACATCGCCGTGCGGTCGACCGCGGTGTAGAGCGCGATGGTCCGCAGCGGCTCGGCCGTCCCGCGCTCGGCGTTCCACTCCCGCACCGCATGGATCAGCCGCATGGCGGGCTCACCGCGGTTGACGATCGCGATGCGATGGAACGCCTGGTTCATCTCTCTCCCGAGTCTCGTCGCGTGCGCCGGGATCGTCCGGCCCGCCCACCCAAGCCGACGCAGCGGCACGGGCACAACCTGCGGCCGGGCGAACGGGGGTGCGAACTGCGCCATGATGGACCCGTGCAGGTGATGACGCAGGCAGGCGCGCTCGACGTCCGGGAGGCCGGCCCGGAGGGCGGCGAGCCGGTGCTGCTGCTGCACGGCTTCCCGCAGGGCGCCGACTGCTGGGACGCGGTCGTCCCCGCCCTGACCGGCGCCGGCCACCGCACGGTCGCCCCGGACCAGCGCGGCTACTCACCGGGGGCGCGGCCCACCGGGCGCGCCGCGTACGCCCTGTCCGCGCTCGTGGCGGACGCCGTCGCCGTCATCGACGAGCGCTGCGGCGGGCGCGCCCACGTCGTCGGCCACGACTGGGGCGCGGCCGTCGGCTGGCGGCTCGCGGCGCGCCACCCCGAGCGCGTGCGCACCCTCACCGCCGTGTCCGTGCCGCCGCCGACGGCCTACGCGCGCTCGATGCTCACCAGCCGCCAGGCCCTCGCGTCCTGGTACTTCGCGGCCCTGCTGCTGCCCCTGCTGCCGGAGCGGCTGCTGTCGGACCGGCGCCGCTTCGCCGGGATCCTGCGCCGGGCCGGGCAGACGCGCGAGCGGGCCGAGCGCGACGCCCGCCGGCTGTCCGACCCGGCCGCCCTGCGCGCCGCCCTCGGCTGGTACCG
>JAPLAT010000543.1 GCA_026393175.1 Pseudonocardiales bacterium | reverse complement strand
CCGGCGCGCTGCCGCGGGGACGGGGGCGGACCGCCCGCGGTCGGCCCGCCCGGGGGACCCGGGTTCGGCCCGGCCGGCGGTTGCGGCGCGCGGTAGACCGGCCGGTCCTCGGGCGCGATCCGCCCCAGCAGCTCGGACCGGTCGAAGATCATCGCCTGGTCCGGCGGCGGGTCGGCGGCCGGCCGGGGCGCCGCGGGGGGCGGCACCGACCCGCGGGGGACGACCGTGGGCTCGTCCGGGGCGACGTCGCGGCCTGGGCCGTCGAACCGCGCGTCGGGCGGCGGGGGACCGGCGGGCCCGGGATCCACGGATCGGGGATCCACGGATCGGGGATCGGCGGCCCGGGAGCCGGCGGGTCGGGCATCGGCGGGTCGGGGATCGGCGGGCCGGGCGGTCGCGCGGACACCCGGGGTGCCGGGCAGCGTCGCCGGGCCCTCCAGCGCCCGGCGCGCGGCCGCGGCCAGCGCCCCCGCGGTCGGCGGGCGCTGCGCCGGGTCCTTCGCCATCCCCCGCGCCACGACCTCGTCGAGCTCGACCGGCGCGGCGATGCGGTGCGCCGAGGGCCGCGGGGGCGGGGTCCGCAGGTGCGCCCGCATCTGCCCGGGCAGGCCCTCCACCGGGAACGGCTTCTCCCCGGTCACGCACTCGTAGAGCACGCAGGCCAGCGCGTACACGTCGACGCGGGGGTCGGCGGGCTGCTCCAGGAAGCGCTCGGGCGCCATGTAGTCGAGCGTGCCGACCGCGGTGCCGGCCTTCGTCAGCCCCGCGCCGGTGGTGTCGCCCGACAGCGAGCGGGCGATCCCGAAGTCGACGAGGTAGGCGAAGTCGTCGCCGTCGTCGCCCGCCGCGACCAGGATGTTGGACGGCTTCACGTCGCGGTGCACCAGGCCGGAGCGGTGCGCCGAGTCCAGGGCCCGCGCCACCTGCGAGAGGATGGCGACGGCCCGGGTCGGCGGCAGCCGGCCGGTGCGGGCGAGCAGCTCGGCGAGGTCCTCGCCCTCCACGAAGCGCATGTCCAGGTAGAGCCGCCCGTCGATCTCGCCCCAGTTGTGGATCGGGATGACGTGCGGGTCGTTGAGCCGGGCGGTGACCCGCGACTCGCGCAGGAACCGGCTGCGGAACTCGCCGTCCTGGCCGAGGCTCTCGTGCAGCAGCTTGAGCGCGACGGTGCGGTCCTGCTCGACGTGGTAGGCGCGGTGCACCTCGCCCATGCCGCCGCTGCCGAGCAGCTTCTCGAGCCGGTAGGGCCCGAACGTCCGTCCGGCCGTCACGATCCTCCCGCTCCCCGCGTCCGCGGCGCGTCGCCGCGCCCGGTCCCGAGTATCGACCCCGGCGCCGCCCCGTGCCCGCGCCGGGTCAGATGCCGCCCGCCGGGCGAGCGCTGGCGATCATGGCGTCGAGGGTGGCGCGGTCGGGCACGGGCGGTGCCGACGGCGGCCCGCCCGCGGTGTCCCCGTTGACGACGAGCACCGCCGTCCCGGCCGCCGTCTCGACGGCCAGGACGAGCAGGACGCCCTCGGTGGCGAGGCAGCCGTCGTCGCTCGCCCGCACCGTCGCCTCGACGAGCTGGGCGGGGGCGCCCCCGGCGTCGACCGGCCGCGGCGGGGTCGTGCGGACCTCGGGCGGGACGTCGTCCGCGGGCCGGTAGAAGTTCGCCCCGGCCTCCTGCGCGAACTGCTCGGCCGCGGCGCCCAGCGGCACGCCCGCGCCCACCAGCGCGACCGCGGTGAACCCGCGCAGGTACGAGCTGCCGCCACACTCGTACGGGGCGCCGTTGTGCACGCCCTCCAGCGTGGCGCCGGAGACGGTGCCGCCCGAGCCCGGCGCCGGGGTCCAGTCCGGCGGCACCGACCAGGTCAGCCCGGCCGCGGTGACCGGCCGGAAGTCCGCGGGGACGGTGCCCGCCGGGTCCGCGGTGGTCGCCCGGACCAGCAGGAACGCCCCCACGCCCAACCCGGCGAGCACCAGGGCACCGACCAGCGCGAGCGCGACCGTGCGCCCGGCCGACCGGCGCGGGGGCGGGGCGCCCCAGGCCGGCTGCGGCCCCCACGGCCCCGGCTGTCCCCATGCGGGCGGCCGGCCCCACGCCGGTTGCTGACCCCAGGCGGGCTGTCCCCACCCGGGCTGTCCCTCTGCCGGCGGCTGCTGCCAGGTCGGCTGCTGTCCCGGGGCGGGCTGCTGTCCCCACGCGGGCGGCTGTTCCCACGGCGGCTGCGCTCCTGCTCCCGGTGGCTGCTCCCACGGTGGCTGGGCTCCCGCGGCCGGTGACCCGCCCCACGCGGCCTGCTGCGGCCACCCCGGCTGTCCGGCCGGTGCCTGCCCCCACGGGGCCGTCGGGTCCGCGGCACGGGGCTGCGAGGTCCAGCCCGGGGTGGCGGCCCCTGCTGCGGCCACCCCGGCTGTCCGGCCGGTGCCTGCCCCCACGGGGCCGTCGGGTCCGCGGCACGGGGCTGCGAGGTCCAGCCCGGGGTGGCGGCCCACGGGTCGGGCGGGGCCGGTGGGCCGTCGGCCGGGGCTCCGGCCGCGGGGTCCGGTCCGCCGGGGAGGGGGCGGGTGTTCGCGGGCGCGGGCCACGGCGCGGGCGGCTCCTGCGGCACCGGTGCCCAGGACGTCACCGCGGGGTCGGGCGCGCGGTCCGGGTCACCACCCCCCGGCGGAGTCGTCATGGCCGCGACCCTAACCCCGCCTCACCCCGCCAGGAACGACAGCCGCACCGACCGGACCGGGTTGTCGCCGTTCGTGTCCACCAGGCACACCGACTGCCACGTGCCGAGCGCGGGCCGCCCGCCGAGCACCGGTACCGACATCGACGGCGCGATGATCGCCGGCAGGACGTGGTCGCGCCCGTGGCCCGCGCTGCCGTGGCGGTGGGTCCACCGGTCGTCGGCCGGGAGCAGGTCGCGCAGGGCCGCGAGGAGGTCGGTGTCGCTGCCCGCGCCGGTCTCGATCACCGCCAGCCCGGCGGTCGCGTGCGGCACCCAGACGTGCAGCAGGCCGTCGCCCGCCCCGGCGGTGCGCAGGAACGCGTCGATCTCGGCGGTGAGGTCGACGACGGTCTCGCCGCGCCCGGTGCGGACCTCGATCACGTGGCTCTCCATGTCACTAGCGTGACGCACGTGCGGAACGCCTTCGGTCGACGGTTCGACGTCCCCGACACCTACCTCAACACCGCGAGCATCGGCATCCCCTCCAGCGAGGTCGCCGACGCCGTCGAGGACGCCGTCCGCGGCTGGCGCACCGGGGCGGGCCGTCCCGGGGACTTCGACGCCGCCGTCGCCACCGCGCGGGCCGCGTGGGGGGACCTGGTCGGGGTGCCCGCCGGGCGGGTGGCGACCGGCGGGAGCGTCTCCGCGCTCGTCGGCCTGGTCGCGGGCGGGCTGCCACCGGCGTCGCGGGTGCTCGTGGCCGAGGGCGAGTTCACGAGCCTGACCTGGCCGTTCGCCGCGCGCGGGCACCACCTCACCGAGGTGCCGCTCGCGCGGCTGGCCGAGCGGGCGGGCGAGTTCGACGCGGTCGCGGTCAGCGTCGTGCAGTCGGCCGACGGCGCCGTGGCCGATCTCGCCGCCCTGCGCGCCGCCCGCGCCGCGGGCACCCGGGTCGTCCTGGACGCGACGCAGGCCGCGGGCTGGTTCGCCGCCGACCTGTCCTGGGCCGACGCCGTCGTCGGCGGCGCCTACAAGTGGCTGCTCTCCCCGCGCGGCGTCGCCTGGCTCGCCGTGCACCCCGACCTGTCACCGCCCGCCGAGGCCGCAGGCTGGTACGCAGCCGACGACCCATGGGAGGGCGTCTACGGGCTGCCGCTGCGCCTGGCCCCCGACGCGCGGGCGCTGGACACCTCGCCCGCCTGGTACTGCCACGCCGGTGCCGCCGTGGCCCTGCCCTGGCTGGCCGGGCTGGACCGGGCCGCCGTGCACGCCCACTGCGCGGGCCTGGGCGACGCCCTGCGCGCCGGGCTGGGGATGCCGCCCGCGGGCTCGGCGATCGTCGCGGTCCGCACGCCGGACGCGGCGCGGCGGCTGGCGGCCGCGGGCGTGGCGGCGGCCGTCCGGGCGGGGGCGGCGCGCCTGTCGTTCCACCTCTACAACACCCGCGCGGACGTCGACCGGGCCCTGGACGCGCTGGTGGGCTGACCCCCGACGTTGCAGGAAAGCCACCTTCACGCAACGAGCTTGCGTGAAGGTGGCCTTCCTGCAATCCGGGCCGGGCGGTGCGGGGCAGGACACGCCGGGGGAGGGGCGTCAGCGGCCGGGGAACACCGGGATCGCGGGCGGGGTGCCGACCACCACGCGCCAGCGGGCGCAGCGCAGCGTGCCGTCGGTGAGCGCGCTCAGGGCGGCCCGGCGCAGGTCCGCGTCCTCGGTGCGCTCCATCACCGACCGCCACGCGGCCATCGCGTCGGTCTCGGCCACCACGGCGAGCGCAGCGGCCGACGCCGCGTCGGTGACGGGCTGCGGCGTGGCGTAGGCGGGCTGCGCCGACACCGGCCGGGCGCCGATCTGGCCGAGCGTGGTCTCCGTGGCGCCGCGCAGGTCGAGGTGCGCCGCCGCGTCCTCCCGGGCCTGCGCCGCCTGCTGCGGCCCGAGGAACGCCACGGCCAGCCCGTAGCACCAGAGCGCGGCGTGCTCGGCGGCCAGCGCGTCCTGCAGCGCGTCGACGGCCTCCGGGCCGAACTGCTCGGCCGGGCTCCCGGCGGGGGCGCTCACACCAGCACCGCCGCGTAGGTGGCGCAGCACGCGGAGACCGCGGCGACCAGCCCGACCCGCTCCACCGGCAGGCCCAGCGCGGCGTCCGCGGCCGCGGCGGCGGCCGCGTCCAGCGCGGTGCGCAGCGCGGCGAGCGTGGGCGCGCCGGCCGGCGCGGGCGCGGCGTC
>JAPLAT010000099.1 GCA_026393175.1 Pseudonocardiales bacterium | reverse complement strand
CTAGTGTTGTCGGTGGTTGTGGCGGAGGGGGAACGCCCGGTCCCATCCCGAACCCGGAAGCTAAGCCCTCCAGCGCCGATGGTACTGCACTCGCCAGGGTGTGGGAGAGTAGGTCGCCGCCGACATCAAACCAATTTGTGGGCCCCGCCGGGTTTCCGGCGGGGCCCACTTTTTTGCGTTCTCGAGCTATTCCCGGATGCGCCGCCAGAGGGCCTCGACGTGCTCGCGGCCCGTGGTGACCCCGCCGACCGCCACGCGCACGACGTAGCGGCCGTCGACGACGGTGTGGCTGAGGAGGGCCTCGCCGGAGGCGTTCACCCGCTCCAGGACGGCGCGGGTGGCGGCGTCGCCCCCGCGGTGCCGGAAGCACACGAGCGACAGCGAGCGCGGCACGACCAGTTCGAGGTCGGGGTGGCCGGCGATCCAGGACTCCAGCTCCGCGGCCAGGGCGACGTGCCCGCGCACGTGCGCGCGCAGCCCGTCGAGCCCGTGGCCGTGCACCACCGCCCACAGCTTGAGCGCGCGGAACCGCCTGCCCAGCGGCACCTGCCAGTCCCGGTAGTCCACGACGTCGCCGGCACCGTCCCGCAGGTACTCGGGCGTGATCGACAGCGCGGCGGGCAGTGCGTCCGCGTCGCGCACCCACAGCAGCGACGCGTCGAACGCGGTGAGCAGCCACTTGTGGGCGTCCGTGCAGAACGAGTCGGCGAGCTCTACGCCGTCGAGCAGGCCGCGGTGCTCCGGGCACAGGGCGGCCACCCCCGCCCACGCCGCGTCCACGTGCACCCAGGCCCCGTGCGCCCGCGCCACCTCCGCCACCGCGCGCACCGGGTCGACGGCGCCGGTACCGGTGGTGCCGACCGTCGGGCACACCAGCACCGGCCGCCGCCCGGCCGCGGCGTCGGCCGCCATCGCCTCGGCCAGCGCCGCCGGTGACATCGCGTGCGGGGTCCCGGCCACGACGACCAGCGCCCGCTCGCCGAGCCCGGCGACGCGCACCGCCTTCGCGACCGACGAGTGGGTCTCCGCCGTGACGTACACCCGCTCCGTGCCGTCGACGCCGCGCTCCCGCCACGACGGCGACGCCCGGTGCAGCGCCGCCAGCAGCGCCACCAGGGCCGCCGACGACGCCGAGTCCTGGATGACGCCGCCCCCGCCGCCCGCGAACGTGAACGCGGGGTCGAGGCCGAGGGCGCCGGCGAGCTCGTCGAGCAGGGCCTGTTCGACCTCCGTCGCCGCGGGGGAGGTGGACCAGAGCATCCCCTGCGCGCCCAGGCCGCCGGAGAGCAGGTCGCCGAGCACCGAGAGCAGGGCGGCGTTGGCCGGGAAGTAGGCCATGAAGCCCGGGTGCTGCCAGTGCGTGCTCCCCGGGACGACGACCCGGTCCAGTTCGGCGAGCAGGGTGTCCAGCGGCTGCGCGGACTCCGGGACGAGCGGACCCAGCCCGGCGCGGACCTCCCCGGGCACGACGGGGCCGCGGACCGGGCGCGCGGCGAGCCCGCCGCGGTAGCCGGCCACCCAGTCGACGACGGCGTGTCCCAGCCGCCGGAACTCCTCGGGATCCAGGTCGGTCATCCGAACCTCTCGGTCGTCCAGCGGGTGATCGTGTCGAGCACCTCGGGGGCCAGTGTCGTCGGCAGCGTCGCGTACTCCTCGGGGAGCCCGGTCCGCGCCGGCTGCATCTGGTGGTTCAGCCCGGGGAAGGTGAGCACGGTGGCGTCCGGGTCGCCGGCGAGCAGGGCCCGCATCGGTGCCTCGTTCTGGGCGGGGGAGACCTGCCGGTCGAGCGAGCCGAACAGCGCGAGCACGGGCACCCGCAGCGCGCGCAGGGCCGGGGCCGGGTCGTGGAGCAGGAACCGCTCGCGGTCCATCAGCGCGACGACCTCGGCCTCCTGCTGCGCGGCCGGGCGGTCCGGGCCCGCCGCGGCGACGGCGGCCGCGGCCAGCGCGCGGG
>JAPLAT010000030.1 GCA_026393175.1 Pseudonocardiales bacterium | reverse complement strand
CCCGCGCCCGAGCCGGCCCCGCCCGCCCCCGTCGCGCCGCCGGCCGCCTGCCTGCTGGACGCGCCCGCCCTCGGCGCGGCCACCGGCGTCGGGTGGGTGCCCGACCTGGTCCGGGCCACCGACACCCGCTGCGTCTACGAGTCGGGCGAGGAGTTCCTGGCCGTCGACGTCGTGCCCGGGGAGCAGGACGTGGAGACCCCGGCCGAGCTGTGCGACACCGGCACCCGCACCGACCTGCCCGGGGGCGGGCTGGTCTGCCGCTTCGGCGACGGGGTGTTCGCCGCCGCCGCGCTGCCGCTGGGCGGGGCGCTGGACGACGACTCGCTCGTCACCGTCGCCGCGGCGCAGGTGCCGACCGGCACCGACGCCGCGCGGCTGTCCGACGCCCTCGCCGACCGGCTCGACGCCCTGGCCCGGGGCTGACCCGCTCCGGGGCGCGCCGCCGGGCCGGGCGGTCGCGGAGGGGCGTCAGAGCTCGCGGGCCGCGCGGAGGCGGCCCAGCGCCTCCTCCAGGATCGCGGCGCCGTCGGCGTCGCTGCGCCGCTCCTTGACGTACGCGAGGTGGGTCTTGTACGGCTCCGTGCGCGGGGCCGCGGGCGGGTTCTCCCCGTCGCGGCCCGCGGGCAGGCCGCAGCGGGGGCAGTCCCACAGCTCCGGGATCTCCGCCTCCGACGCGAACGACGGCGTGGTGACGTGGCCGTTCGCGCAGTAGTACGGGATGTGCTCCCGGGGCGCGGTCTCGCCGCGCTCGGACTCGCCCATCGGACCGGCACCCACGCGGGTGCCACGGATCGCGTTGCCTCCGGCCATGGCCATCCTCCTCAGACCCCGACCTTCACGAGCAGACCGACACCGACGATCGCGATGAGCCAGACCATCCCGGTGAACAGGGTGATCCGCTGGATGTTCTTGTCCGCCATCGTGGATCCCGCGAGGCTGGACTGGACACCGCCGCCGAAGAGGCTCGACAGCCCGCCGCCCTTCCCCCGCTGGAACAGGATGAACGTCACCAGCAGCACGCTGGTCACGATCAACACGATCTGCAGTGCGAGCAGCATCAAGTCCTCATCTTCCACACCCCGCGGACGTCGGCCCCGAGGGTACCCGCCCGCCGGTGTCCTCCGTCTCAGGGGAGGGGGCCGCCCGCGGCGATGGCGCAGAGCTGCGCGAACTCGTCGGCGTCCAGGCTGGCCCCGCCGACGAGCGCCCCGTCGACGTCGGCCTCGGCGACGATCTCGCCCACGTTCTTCGCCTTCACCGACCCGCCGTAGAGCACGCGGACCGCGGCCGCGGTGTCGGCGTCGTACAGCTCGGCGAGCGTGGCCCGCAGGGCCGCGCACACCTCCTGCGCGTCCGCCGCACCCGCGACGCGGCCGGTGCCGATGGCCCACACCGGCTCGTAGGCGACGACGAGGTCGGGCGACGCCGCGACGCCCTTCAGCGCCGCGGTGAGCTGGCGGGTGCAGTGCTCGACGTGCCCGCCGGCCTCCCGGACCTCCAGTCCCTCGCCCACGCAGAGGATCGGCCGCAGCCCGTGCCGGACGGCGGCGGCGACCTTCGCGTTGACGGTCGCGTCGTCCTCGCCGTGGATCTCCCGGCGCTCGGAGTGGCCGACGACGACGTAGGTGCAGCCCAGCTTGGCGAGCATCGCGCCGGACACGTCGCCGGTGTAGGCCCCGGAGTCGTGCGGCGAGAGGTCCTGCGCGCCGTGCACCATCCGCAGCTTGTCGCCGTCGATGAGGGTCTGCACCGAGCGGATGGCGGTGAACGGCGGCAGGACCGCGACCTCGACCTTGTCGTAGTACTTGCCCGGCAGCGCGAAGGCGATCTTCTGCACCAGCCCGAGCGCCTCGAGGTGGTTGAGGTTCATCTTCCAGTTGCCGGCGATGAGCGTCGTGCGGGCCATCTACTGCTCCAGAACGGCGATGCCGGGGAGGGTCTTGCCCTCCAGGTACTCCAGCGACGCGCCGCCGCCGGTGGAGATGTGGGAGAAGCCGTCCTCGGGCAGGCCGAGCGCCCGCACCGCGGCCGCGGAGTCGCCGCCGCCGACGACGGAGAACGCGGGCGAGTCGACGATGGCCTGCGCCACCCCGCGCGTCCCCTCCGCGAAGGGGGCGAGCTCGAAGACGCCCATCGGGCCGTTCCAGAACACGGTGGCCGCGCCGGAGAGCACCTCGCCGAACGCGGCGACGGACTCCGGGCCGATGTCGAGGCCCTTCCAGCCGTCCGGGATCGCGTCGGCCGCGACCGTGCGGGTGGTCGCCTCGGCGGAGAAGTCGTCGGCCACCACGACGTCGGTGGGCAGCACGATCTTCCCCGACTCGAGCAGCCGCCGGCAGGTGCCGATCTGGTCGCTCTCCAGCAGCGAGTCGCCCACGCCGTAGCCCTGGGCGGACAGGAAGGTGAAACACATCCCGCCGCCGACGAGCAGCGCGTCGACCTTCGGCAGCAGCGCCTCGATGACGGCGAGCTTGTCGGAGACCTTCGACCCGCCGAGCACGACGGCGTAGGGCCGCTCGGGCTTCTCGGTGAGCGTGCGCAGCACCTCGACCTCGGCCAGCACCAGCCCGCCCGCGTGGGCGGGCAGCTCCCGGGCCAGGTCGTAGACCGAGGCCTGCTTGCGGTGCACGACGCCGAAGCCGTCGGAGACGAACGCGCCCTCCGCCCCGGCGAGCGCGGCGAGCTCGCGGGCGAACGCGGCCCGATCGTCGTCGTTCTTGCTCGTCTCGCGCGGGTCGAAGCGGATGTTCTCCAGCAGCACGACGTCGCCCGCCGCCATCGACGGCAGGCCCGCGCCGTGCTCGACGAGCCGCACGGGCGCGCCGAGCAGCTCGCCCAGCCGGGCCGCGACCGGCGCCAGCGAGAACGCCGGGTCGGGCGCGCCCTTCGGCCGGCCCAGGTGCGCCATGACCACGACCTGGGCGCCGGCCCCGGAGAGCTCGGAGATCGTGGGCACCGAGGCCCGGATGCGCCCGTCGTCGGTGATCGTGCTCCCGTCCAGGGGCACGTTGAGGTCGGAGCGCACCAGGACGGTGCGCCCGGCGACCCCGTCGTCGATCAGGTCGGCGAGCGTCTTCACAGCTTCGAGGCCACCAGCGCCGTGATGTCGACGAGCCGGTTGGAGTAGCCCCACTCGTTGTCGTACCAGCCGACGATCTTGACCTGGTCGCCGATGACCTTGGTCAGGCCCGCGTCGAAGATGCAGGAGTGCGGGTCGGTGACGATGTCGGAGGAGACGATCGGGTCCTCGGTGTAGAGCAGGACGCCCTTGAGCGGGCCCTCGGCGGCCGCCTTCATCGCGGCGTTGACCTCCTCGACGGTGGTCTCGCGGCCGACGGTGACCGTCAGGTCGGTGGCCGAGCCCGTGGGGATCGGCACCCGCAGCGCGTAGCCGTCGAGCTTGCCCTTGAGGTGCGGCAGCACGAGCGAGATGGCCTTGGCGGCACCGGTGGAGGTGGGCACGATGTTCAGCGCGGCGGCCCGGGCGCGGCGCAGGTCCTTGTGCGGGCCGTCCTGCAGGTTCTGGTCCTGGGTGTAGGCGTGGATCGTGGTCATCAGACCCTTCTCGATCCCCACCAGGTCGTCGAGCACCTTGGCCATCGGCGCGAGGCAGTTCGTGGTGCACGAGGCGTTGGAGACGATGCTCTGGCTGCCGTCGTACTCGCCGTCGTTGACGCCCTTGACCACGGTGAGGTCCTCACCGGTGGCCGGCGCGGAGATCACGACCTTCTTGGCGCCCGCGTCGAGGTGCTTGGCCGCGGCCTCGCGCTTGGTGAACAGGCCCGTGGACTCCACGACGACGTCGACGCCGAGGTCCTTCCAGGGCAGCTCGGCGGGGTCGCGCACGGCCAGGCCCTTGAAGCCCTTGCCGTCGACCACGATCTCCTCGTCGGTCGCGGAGACCTCGTAGGGCAGCCGGCCGAGGATGGAGTCGTACTTGAGCAGGTGGGCCAGCGTCTTGTTGTCGGTGATGTCGTTCACCGCGACGATCTCGATGTCGGCGCTGCCCGCCTTGACCTGGGCGTCCAGGGCGCGCCAGAAGTTGCGCCCGATCCGTCCGAACCCGTTCACGCCTACACGCACCGTCACGCCGTGCCTCCTCGATCGTCACGTCTGGGGTGTCCGCGGACGACCCTATCGTCCCAGGTGGCCTCCGGTCGCCCCCGCGTCTCGATCGATTCACCTCGGGGGTGCGACCGGTCACACCGAGGCTTGGGACCGCGGGCCGCTCAGCCCTCCTCGAGCATCTCCGGGGTGACGGCCGAGTCGGTGTCGGGGATGCCGAGGTCGGCGGCGCGCTTGTCGGCCATGTGCAGCAGGCGCCGGATCCGGCCGGCCACGGCGTCCTTCGTCATGGGCGGGTCGGCGAGCTGGCCCAGCTCCTCCAGGGAGGCCTGGGTGTGCTCGGCGCGCAGCCGGCCCGCGGCGAGCAGGTGCTGCGGCACGTCGTCGCCGAGGATCTCCAGCGCCCGGGCGACGCGCGCGGCCGCGGCCACGGCGGCGCGGGCGGAGCGGCGCAGGTTGGCGTCGTCGAAGTTGGCCAGCCGGTTGGCGGTGGCCCGGACCTCGCGGCGCATCCGCCGCTCCTCCCACGCCATGACGCACTCGTGCGCGCCCATCCGGGTGAGCAGCGCGGAGATCGCGTCACCGTCGCGGACGACGACCCGGTCGGCGCCGCGCACCTCGCGGGCCTTGGCCGTGACCCCGAGCCGCCGCGCCGCGCCGACCAGCGCGAGCGCCGCCTCGGGACCGGGGCACGTCACCTCCAGCGCGGAGCTGCGGCCGGGCTCGGTGAGCGAGCCGTGCGCGAGGAACGCCCCGCGCCAGGCCGCCTCGGCGTCGCACACCCCGCCGGACACCACGGGCGGCGGCAGGCCGCGCACCGGGCGGCCGCGGGCGTCGAGCAGCCCGGTCTGCCGGGCCAGCCCCTCGCCGTCGCGCGTGACGCGGATGACGTAGCGGGCGCCCCGGCGCAGCCCGCCCGGGGAGATCACGTGCGCCTCGCAGGTGTGGCCGTAGAGCTCGTGGATGTCGCGGCGCAGCCGCCGCGCCACCGACCCGGTGTCCACCTCGGCCTCGACGACGACCCGACCGCCGACGATGTGCAGGCCACCGGCGAAGCGCAGCAGCGAGGCGACCTCGGCCCGGCGGCAGCAGGGCTTCGTGACGACGAGCCTGCTCAGCTCGTCCTTGACCGCGGCGGTCATCGCCATCAGGTCCTCCTCTCGGCGCCGGCCGGCGCGTGAGCGGGTGGGAGGCCGGCCAGGACCTCGGTCAGTGCGTCGGCCAGCGCCACGGGGTCGTGGCGCGCGCCCCCGGCGTCGTCGGGGGGTGCGGCCACCGGCGCGAGCCGGACCCGGCCACCGGGCGACAGCATCGTCGACGCCGCACGGACCAGCCGGTCGGGCACCGGGACCGCGGCGACGTCGGCCAGGACGGCATCCACGCGCAGTGCCGGTGCGTGTTCGGAGAGTACGGCCAGGTGCCGCTGCGGGCTGAACCCGGCCGTCTCCCCCGGCTCCGGGGCCAGGTTGAGCACGAGCACCCGCCGCGCCGCGCTACCCACGAGCGCGTCGCGCAGCGCGGGGACGAGCAGGTGCGGCAGCACGCTGGTGAACCACGAGCCCGGGCCCAGGAGCAGCAGGTCGGCGTCGCGCACGGCCTCCAGCGCCTCCGGGCACGCGGACGGGCGGGCGGGCTGCAGCCGGACCCGCCGGACCCGGCCCGGCGTGGACGCGACCGCGACCTGGCCGCGGATCCGGTGCGGTCCGCCCGGGCCCAGCCCGGTGACCTCGGCCTCGATGTCCAGCGGTTCGCACGACATGGGCAGTACCCGCCCCCGCACCCCGAGCAACCGCCCGACCTCGTCCAGTGCGGCGACCGGGTCGCCGAGGGTGTCCATCAGGCCGGCGAGCAGCAGGTTGCCCACGGCGTGTCCGGCCAGCGCGCCGGTGCCGCCGAAGCGGTGCTGCACGAGCGTGGACCAGCGCCGGCCCGCGGCGTCGTCGGCGGCGAGCGCGGCCATCGCCATCCGCAGGTCGCCCGGCGGCAGCAGGCCCAGCTCGCGGCGCAGCCGCCCCGACGAGCCCCCGTCGTCGGCCACCGTGACTACGGCCGTGACCCGCTCGTCGACGACCCCGCGCCCGGCCAGCACCCGCAGCGCGCTCAGCGTGGCGTGCAGGCCGTGCCCCCCGCCGAGGGCGACGGCCCGCAGGCCCGCCGTCCCCTCCCCGGGAGGCCGCGCCGTCATTCGCGCCCCAGGTCGCGGTGCGTGACGTTGACGCTCACGCCGTCGGTGCCCGCGAGCCGCCGCGCGATCTCCTCGCTGATCGCGACGCTGCGGTGCTTGCCGCCGGTGCAGCCGACCGACACCGTGAGGTACCGCTTCCCCTCGCGCCGGTACCCGGCCCCGACCAGGCGCAGCAGCTCCAGGTAGCGGTCGATGAACTCCGCCGCGCCCTCCTGGGAGAGCACGTAGTCGCGCACCGGGGCGTCGCGCCCGGTGGACTCGCGCAGCTCGGGGATCCAGAACGGGTTGGGCAGGAACCGGACGTCGACGACGAGGTCGGAGTCCATCGGCAGCCCGTACTTGTAGCCGAACGACACCAGCGTGACGCGTGTGGCCTGCGGGACCTCCGGCCCGAACGCGCGCTCCAGGGTCTCGCGCAGCCGCGGCACCGACACCGCCGAGGTGTCGACGACCAGGTCCGCGCTCTCCCGCAGCGGGCGCAGCAGCTCGCGCTCGGCGGCGATGCCGTCGACGAGCCTGCCCTCGCCCTGCAGGGGGTGGCTGCGGCGCACCTGCTCGAAGCGGCGCACCAGCACGGCGTCGGCCGCCTCCAGGAACAGCAGGCGGGGCCGGTAGCCGCGGGCGTCCAGGTCCTTGATCACCGCGTCGAGGTCGGCGGTGAACGCGCGGCTGCGCACGTCCATGACCACCGCGATGCGGGTGACCTCGCCGCGCGCGCGGGCGCCCAGGTCGACCATCGTGGCGATCAGCTCGGGCGGCAGGTTGTCCACCACGAACCAGCCCAGGTCCTCCAGCACCTTCGCCGCGGTGCTGCGCCCGGCCCCGGACAGGCCGCTGACCAGTGCGACCTCGATCCCGGCACCCGTCACGACGGCGCTCCGTCCCTCGCCGGGTTCAGGGCCTCGACCACGGCCGCGGCGGTGCGCGGGCCGAACCCGGGGAGCGCGGCGATCTCGTCCACCCCGGCCGCCCGCAGCTTGCGGACC
>JAPLAT010000445.1 GCA_026393175.1 Pseudonocardiales bacterium | reverse complement strand
CGTCCCCGCCCGCGCCTCCGTCCCCGCCCGCGCCGCCGGTGCCCCGGGTGCGGATCGGCGCCGACGTCGCGGCCACGCCGGGCGGGGTCGTCGTGCGCACGCCGCGCTACGAGCTCATCCAGTACCTGCCCCAGACCGAGGTGGTGCGCGAGGTGCCGCTGCTGGTCGTGCCGCCGCCGACGCGCCGGCACTACCTGGTCGACCTGGGCCCGGGCCGCAGCGCCGTCGAGCACCTGGTGCGCCACGACCAGCAGGTCTTCGCCCTGTCCTGGGCCGGGCGGGAGGCCGCCCCCGCGGAGGGGACGGCCGACCTGGGCGCCTACGTCGGCGCCGTCCACGAGGCGCTCGACGCCTGCGCGCGGATCGTGCGCGACCCGCGGGTGGCCCTGCTCGCCCTCGGTGCGGGCGAGGCGCTCGTCGCCGAGGTCGCGGCCGCCGAGCCGGAGCGGGTGACGGCGGTGACGGTCGTCGCCGAGCCCGCCCCCGGCACCGGCCCGGACGGCGCGCTGGCCTGGCTCGCCGACGAGCTTCCCGTGCCCGACCCCGTCCGCCGCCGGCTCGCGGGCCCCCCGGGGCTCGACGGCGCCTACCGGGTGCCCGACCCGGTGCAGCCGTGGTGGACCGAGCACGCGTCCTGGCTGGCCGCCCGCAGCGGCGGCGCGCACGACGCCCCGCCGCTGCTGGGCGGGCGCGGGATCCACGCGGTCGCCCCGGCCCCGGGCGACTACGTCCTGGGCGGGCCACCCGGCTGACCGGGCGCACCGGACGACCGGGCACGCGGCCCGGGCGTGTCAGGCGGCGGCGGAGCGCGAGTCGCCCGGCGTGGCGACGGCCAGGCGGTAGGACGCACTGCGGGTGCGCTCGAGCGTGACGAACTCGACGAGCGACAGGCCCGCCTCGGCGAGGACGGCCCGGAACTCCGCCTCGTAGGTCATCCGGCCGAAGTGGATGGTCGTGAGGTGGCGCAGCAGCGGCTTGACGCGCTCGCGCAGCACCGACCGGCGGTGGTGGAAGGTCTGGGTGAAGAACAGCCGCCCGCCGGTGTCGAGCAGGCCGATGACGTGGCGCAGCGCGGCGACCGCGTCCGGCAGCAGCATCAGGCTGGCGCTGAAGTACGCGGCGTCGTACGGCCCGCCCTGGTGGTCGTACACCGACTCCAGCCGCGGCGTGACCGAGCCGGTGAGCCCGGCCCTGGCCATCTCCTCGACGCTGCGCCGGTGGTAGTCGGCGTCGATGTCCAGACCGGTGACGTGCAGGCCCTTGGCCCGGACGAGGTCGGCGTTGCGGGCCAGCGCCCCGCCCGTGCCCATGCCGACGTCGAGGACGCGGGCGCCGTCGGGCAGCCGCTCGAGCACGGCGCGGTACCACCCGGTGGTGAGACCCGTGATGGCGCGGTCGTACAGCCAGCCCCGCACGTTGCCCACGTCGCCCTCCGGCGTCAGTCGTCGCCGCCGGGGCGCAGGCCCTCGAAGATCTTCTTGCAGTCGGGGCAGACGGGCGAGCCCGGCTTCGGCGAGCGCGTGACGGGGAACGTCTCGCCGCACAGCGCCTGGACCAGGTTGCCCAGCACCGCGCTCTCGGCGATCTTGTTCTTCTTCACGTAGTGGAACATCTTCGGCTCGTCGGTGCCCGTGCCGTCGGTGCCCTGGGGTCGGGTGTCGGGAAGGACCTGGGTCGCCATGTCGTCCATGATGCCCCACGTGCCCGGATCCGTCGCACCTGCTTCCGTCGTCCCGTCCGCCGAGGTGGCCGACGCGCTGGCCACCGGCCGCGCCGTCGTCGCGCTGGAGAGCACGCTGCTCGCGCACGGCCTGCCCGCCCCGCAGAACCGCGCTGCGGCCCGCGAGCTGGAGGACGCGGTGCGTGCGCGCGGCGCCGTCCCGGCCACGGTGGCGGTGCTCGACGGCGTGCCGCGGGTCGGCCTCGACGGCGCGGAGCTGGACCGGGTGTGCGCCGGCGGGCTGGAGAAGCTGTCGGTGCGCGACCTCGGCGTGGCGGTCGGCCTCGGCCGCGACGGCGCCACCACCGTCGCCGCGACGGCCGCACTGGCCGCGGCCGCGGGCGTCGCCCTGTTCGCGACCGGCGGGCTGGGCGGGGTGCACCGCGGGGCCCGCGACACCTGGGACGTCTCCGCCGACCTCGCCGCGCTGTCCCGCACGCCGGTGCTGGTCGTCTGCTCGGGGGTGAAGTCGATCCTCGACGTGCCCGCGACCCTGGAGGTGCTGGAGACCGAGTCGGTGCCGGTGCTGGGCTACGGCACCGACGCCTTCCCCGGCTTCTACCGGCGCGACTCCGGGCACCCGGTGCCGTGGCGGGTGGACGACCCCGCCGCCGCCGCCGCGGTGTGGCGGGCGCACGCCGCGCTCTGCCCCGGCGTGGGCGCGGTGCTGGCGCAGCCGGTCCCGGCGGCCGACGAGCTCGACGCCGCGCTGCACGAGCGGCTGCTCTCCGGCGGGCTCGCCGAGCTGGCCCGGCGCGGGGTG
>JAPLAT010000705.1 GCA_026393175.1 Pseudonocardiales bacterium | reverse complement strand
GTGACCGGCACCCGGGACCCCGTGGAGAGCAGGCGCCCGACGATGCGGGACGTCGCGGCCCGCGCCCAGGTCAGCTTCAAGACCGTCTCGCGCGTGGTCAACGACGAGCCGGGGGTCTCGCCCGAGCTCGCGCGCCGGGTCCGCCGGGCCATCGAGGAACTGGACTTCCGGCCCAACGCCGGCGCGCGGTTCCTGCGCCGGTCCGCCCGGCGCACGGCCGCCATCGCCCTGCTGCTCGAGGACGTCGGCAACCCCTTCTCGGCGGCCGTGCAGCGGGCCGTCGAGGACGTCGCCGTCCCGCGCGGGGTGATGGTGTTCTCGGCGAGCCTGGACGAGGACCCGGCCCGCGAGCGCGCGCTGGCCAAGGAGTTCGGGACCCGGCACGCCGACGGCCTCATTCTCGCCCCGGCCGGCGACGACCAGTCCTACCTCGCCGGGGAGCTCCGGGCGGGCACCGCGATCGTGTGCATCGACCGGCCCGCCCGCAACCTGCCCGTCGACTCCGTGCTCACCACGAACGCGGTCGGCGCCGCCGAGGGCGTCCGGCACCTCGCCGCCGCCGGGCACCGCCGGATCGCCTTCCTCGGCGACCGGCGCACGATCGTCACCGCGCGGGAGCGGTTCACCGGCTACCGCGAGGCGCTGGCGGCGGTCGGGCTGCCGCTCGACCCCGCGCTCGTCGCGCACGACCTGCACTCCCCGGTGCTCGCCGACGGCGCCGTCACCGCCCTGCTCGACCGGCCCGACCCGCCCACCGCGGTCTTCGCCGCCCAGAACCTGGTGACCGTCGGCGTCGTGCGCGCGCTGCGCCGCCTCGGGCTGGAGAACGCCGTCGCGGTCGTCGGCTTCGACGACTTCCTGCTCGCCGACCTGCTCTCCCCGGGCATCACCGTCGTCGCCCAGGACCCCGTGGCGATCGGCCGGATCGCCGCGGACCGGCTGTTCGCCCGGATCGGCGGCGACGAGCGCCCGCCGGAGACGCGGCTGGTGCCGACGTCGCTGGTCCGCCGCGGCTCGGGGGAGATCCCGCCGCCCCGCTGACGGCCGGCGCCCGCTGTGACGGGGGTGTCGTTGAAGTCCGGCCCGAACATGTGTTCGACTGTCCGGGTGGGCTGGAGCAACCCGGACGTGCCGTGGTCGGTGCTGGAGGCGACGCTGTCCGGGCGCACCGGGGGGAGCCTCACCGGCGGCCCGGAGCGCGACGGCGGCGACTCGCCCGCCTGGTCGCGCAAGCGCGGCCCGTACGAGCCGCCGTCGCTGGACCGCGCGGGCGCGCCCGTGCCCTACGCCGAGCTGCACTGCCACTCCAACTTCAGCTTCCTCGACGGCGCGAGCCACCCCGAGGAGCTGGTGGAGCAGGCCGCGCGGCTGGGCCTGGAGGCGATCGCGCTCACCGACCACGACGGCATGTACGGGGTGGTGCGCTTCGCCGAGGCCGCGGCCGGGCTGGGCGTGGCCACGGTGTTCGGCACGGAGCTCTCCCTCGGGCTCTCCGCCCCGCAGAACGGCGTGGCCGACCCGGAGGGCGGGCACCTGCTGCTGCTCGCCACCGGCCCCGACGGCTACCGCGCGCTGTGCCGCACGGTCAGCACGGCCCAGCTGCGCGGACAGGAGAAGGGGCGCCCGGTCTACGACGTCGACGAGGTCGTCGCCGACACGGCCGGTGAGGTGCTGGTGCTCACCGGCTGCCGCAAGGGCGCGGTCCGCCGCGGCCTGGAGCGGGGGAGGGGCGCCGAGGAGCTGCGGTGGCTCGTCGAGCGGTTCGGCGCCGACCACGTCGCCGTCGAGCTCACCGACCACGCGCTGCCCGGCGACACCGAGCGCAACGCCGCGCTCGCCGCGCTCGCCCGCGACGCGGGCCTGCCCACCGTCGCCACCACGGCGGCGCACTACGCCACGCCCGACCGGTTCCGCCTGGCCACGGCCCTGGCCGCGGTGCGGGCCCGGCGCAGCCTCGACGAGATGGACGGCTGGCTGCCCCCGGCCGGCACCGCGCACCTGCGGTCGGGGGCGGAGATGGCGGCCCGGTTCGAGCGGCTGCACCCCGGCGCCGTGGCGCGGGCCGCGGCGATCGGGCGGGCGTGCGCGTTCCCGATCCGGCTGGTGGCGCCGGACCTGCCGCTGTTCGAGACCCCGCCCGGCCACGACGAGGAGAGCTGGCTGCGCGAGCTCGTCCGCCGCGGGATGGCCCGGCGCTACGGCAGCTACGACGAGTACCCGAAGGCGGTGGAGACCGTCGAGCGCGAGCTGGCGGTGATCAAGCAGCGGAACTTCGCCGGCTACTTCCTCATCGTCCACGACATCGTCGAGTTCTGCCGCCGCACCGACATCCTCTGCCAGGGCCGGGGCTCGGCCGCGAACTCGGCGGTCTGCTACGCGCTGGGCATCACCAACGTCGACGCCGTGGCCTGCGGGCTGCTGTTCGAGCGCTTCCTCTCCCCGGTCCGCGAGGGCTACCCGGACATCGACCTGGACATCGAGTCCGGCCGCCGCGAGGAGGTGATCCAGTACGTCTACCGGTCCCACGGGCGGGGCCGGGCCGCGCAGGTCGCGAACGTCATCACCTACCGGCCGCGCTCGGCCGTCCGCGACGTCGCCAAGGCGTTCGGGTTCTCCCCGGGCCAGCAGGACGCGTGGAGCAAGCGGATCGAGCGCTGGGTGGGCCTGGCCGACGGCCCGCTCCCCGACAGCATCCCCGGGCAGGTGGTGGCGCTGGCCGACGAGCTGCTCGGCTTCCCCCGCCACCTGGGCATCCACTCCGGCGGCATGGTCATCTGCGACCGCCCGGTCTCCGAGGTGGTGCCCGTGGAGTGGGCGCGGATGCCGGGGCGCACGGTCGTGCAGTGGGACAAGGACGACTGCGCCTACGCCGGGCTGGTCAAGTTCGACCTGCTCGGGCTGGGGATGCTCACCGCCCTGCACCTGATGATCGACCTGGTGGCCCGGCACGAGGGCCGGAAGGTGGAGCTGTTCGAGCTGCAGCCCACCGACCCCGAGGTCTACGCGATGCTCTGCCGGGCCGACACCGTCGGGGTGTTCCAGGTGGAGTCCCGCGCGCAGATGGCCACGCTGCCCCGGCTGCGGCCGCGGGAGTTCTACGACCTGGTCGTGGAGGTCGCGCTGATCCGGCCGGGCCCCATCCAGGGCGGCTCGGTGCACCCCTACATCCGGCGCCGCAACGGGCTCGAGGAGTGGGAGCACGACCACCCGCTGCTGAAGAACGCGCTGGAGAAGACGCTGGGCGTGCCGCTGTTCCAGGAGCAGCTCATGCAGATCGCGGTGGACGTCGCCGGCTTCTCGGCCTCCGACGCCGACGAGCTGCGCCGCGCGATGGGGTCCAAGCGGTCCACGGAGAAGATGGAGCGGCTGCGCGAGCGGTTCTTCGCCGGGATGGCCGCGAACGACATCGGCGGCGAGCTCGCCGAGTCGATCTTCGCGAAGATGCTGGCGTTCGCGAACTTCGGCTTCCCGGAGAGCCACTCGATCAGCTTCGCGTCGCTGGTCTACTACAGCGCCTGGTTCAAGCGGTACCACCCGGCGGCGTTCTGCGTCGCGCTGCTGAACTCCCAGCCCATGGGCTTCTACTCGCCGCAGTCGCTGGTCGCCGACGCCCGCCGGCACGGGCTGCGCGCCTACGGCCCGGACGTCAACGCCGGGCGGGCCGAGGCGACCCTCGTCGACGACCCGACGAGCGAGGGCGGCCTCGCGATCCGGCTCGGGCTCGCCGAGGTGCGCACGATCGGGCTGGACCTGGCCGAGGCGATCGACGCCGAGCGGGAGGCCCGCGGCGCGTTCGCCGACCTCGCCGACCTGGCCCGCCGCGTCCGGCTCACCGCCCCGCAGGCCGAGGCGCTGGCCACGGCCGGGGCGTTCGGCTGCTTCGGGGTCGAGCGGCGCTCGGCGCTGTGGGCGGCCGGCGTGGTGGCGGCGGTGCGGCCCGAGCACCTGCCCGGCACCGCCGTCGGCCTGGACGCGCCCGCGCTGCCCGGCATGACCGACCTGGAGCACACCGTCGCCGACGTGTGGGCCACCGGCGTCTCCCCGGACAGCCACCCCGCCGAGCACCTGCGCCCCCGGCTCGACGGGCTGGGGGCGGTGCGGATCGACCGGCTCGACGCGCTGGGCGCGAGCAGCGACCCGGAGCGGACGCCGCCGCGGGTGCTCGTCGGCGGGCTGGTGACCCACCGGCAGCGCCCGGCCACCGCGAAGGGGGTCACGTTCCTCAACCTGGAGGACGAGAGCGGGATGCTCAACGTCACCTGCTCGGAGGGGCTGTGGGCGCGGTACCGCACGGTGGCCGTGGGCAGCGCCGCGCTGCTCGTGCGCGGGCGGCTGGAACGCAGCCCCGAGGGCGTGCTCAACCTGGTCGCCGACCGGCTCACCCGCCTGGAGCTCGCGATGGCCGTGCAGAGCCGGGACTTCCGGTGACGCGGACGCGGCCGGGCCCCGCCGCGGGTGCGACGGGGCCCGGCCGGGCGTGCTCGGTGGGCTACTTCACCATGGGGCTGCCCATGGCCATCGCCTTGGCGCCGAGTTCCTGGCCCACCCCGTCGAACCAGATGTAGGCGAAGATCGCGCAGAAGACGAACACGCTGATGCCGGCGAGCGTCGCGAAGATCGCGGTGCCGGACAGCACGTTGATCAGGACGAGCGCGACGGCGATGTCGACGAACACGAAGCCCGCCGTGAACGCCAGCGGCAGCCGCAACGTGGCCAGCGTCAGCGCGACGAACACGATCAGCCAGGCGATGAGGAAGGTCGGCAGCGGGTTGGCGTCGGGGTTGGCGTCGGCCGCGAGGCCCAGCCAGCCGTTGGTGACGGCGGCGACCAGCACGCCGAGGCTGAGCCAGAACGCGGAGAAGATGCCGAAGATGGCGGCCACGAGGCTGTTGCCGACCCGGCTCGCCCACACCGCGGAGATCAGCAGGAACAGCCCGGACGAGAACACCACGGCGGGAGCGATGGCGCCCAGGTCGTCGGCCGCGGTGTAGCCGACGAGCCACAGGCCCAGGCTCAGCGCGCCCGGGAGGAAGGTGGGAAGACCGAGCAGGGCAGGATTGCCGGCGGGTGCGGGGGGCGCTGCCTGCGCCGCGGCCTGGACGTCGCTCTCCACGCTCATTGACTGGCTCCTCGTTGAACAGTCGGACCGGCTGAAGGACCGGTTCACGATATTGTGCGCGCGGTCACAGAGGTTGGGAAGCTCTCCGAACGACCAGCTCACACCCCATCCGAACGTGGCACGCGACCCTGACCCCCGCAGAATCACGGAGCGAGAAAACAGCGGTCCGGCACCCGCCCGACGCGCGATCGAGACCGGCTCCGGGCCTCTGCGACGATGGTCGGCGTGACCGCGACGGTGATGGACGGCAAGGCGGCGCTGACCGCGATCCTCGACGAGCTGCGGGGGCGGGTGGAGAAGCTCGCC
>JAPLAT010000693.1 GCA_026393175.1 Pseudonocardiales bacterium | reverse complement strand
GCGCGTGGCCGGCCGGGCGAGCGCGGTCGGGGCGAGGGCGCGGGCCGTCGCGGGGGCCGTCCGCAGGCGTGGCGAGGACCCGCCGCCCCCGGGCACCGGACCGGGGCCCGCGCCGCAGCCGCGCAACCGGCTCCGCCTCGGGCTGCGGGGGAACCGGCCCCGCTAGATTCGGGTCGTGATCACCCTCGTCGCCCGGCTCGCCGCGTCCGCCGCCGACGCCCGTCGCGGGGTGGTGCGCCTGCACCCGGAGGTTCTCGACGCGCTGGGCCTGCGCTCCTGGGACGCGGTGACGCTCACCGGCGCCCGGGTCACCACCGCGCTGGCCGCGCCGGGGGACGGGCCGCCGGGGCAGGCGACCGTGGACGACGTGACGCTGTCCAACGCCGGGCTCGCCGACGGGGCGGGCGTGGTCGTCGCCGCGGCCGGGGTGGAGCCGGCCCGCCGGGTGCTGCTCACCGGGTCCCGGCTGGCCCGCGCCGCGGTGTCGCCCGAGACGCTGCGCCAGGCGCTGATCGGCAAGATCGTCACGCGCGGGGACGCCGTGTCGCTGCTGCCCCAGGACCTCGAGCCCGCGCCCGGGCTGGACCCGGTCGCGGCGCGCCGCAGCGTCTCCGGCGCGCTGGGCGGCGCGTGGACCACCGAGCTGCTGACGGTGGCCGCCGTCGAGCCGCCCGGGGCCGTCGCGGTGCGCCCGAGCAGTGTCGTCGGCTGGCTGGACGGGTCGAGCACGGCCGACCACGGCCCGGCCGCCCGGCCCGTGGCCGTCTCGGGGGCGGCGGCCCGGCCGGCGCCCCCGGACCCGGTCGCCCCGGCCGTCGACCCGGCCGCCGCCGTGGCCGTCGCCGACCTGGTCGGCAACACCGACGCCGCGCGGCGCCTCGTCGAGTGGCTGGAGCTGAGCCTGGACCGGCCCGACCTGCTGGCCCGGCTCGGCGGGTCCGCCCGGCTCGGCGTGCTGGTCAGCGGCCCCGAGGGGGTGGGGAAGGCGACGCTGGTGCGCAGCGTGGCCGCCGCCGTCGGCGCACGCTGCGTGGAGCTGGACGGCCCCGGCGTCGCGGCGCTGGCCGACGCCGCCCAGCGGGTGCACGACGCGCTCGCCGACGCCCGCTCGGGCGGGCGCACCGTCCTGCTCGTCACCGACGTCGACGCCCTGCTGCCCGCCGCGCGCAGCGACAGCGGAGCGCGCGCCGGCACCGTGTCGCCCGGCCTGGCCACCCTCGTCCTCGACGCCCTGCAGGCCGCGCTCGGCGAGCCCGGGGTGGTGCTCGTCGCCACGACGTCCGCGCCCGAGGCCGTCGACCCGCGGCTGCGCGCGCCCGGCCTCGCCGACCGCGAGCTCGGCCTCGCCCTGCCCGACACGGCCACCCGCGCCGAGCTGCTGCGCCGCCTGCTCGCCGCGGTCCCGCTGGCCGGGGACGTCGACCTCGCCGAGCTGGCCGGTCGCACGCCCGGGTTCGTCGTGGCCGACCTCGCCGCCGTCCGCCGGGAGGCCGCCGTGCGCGCCGCCCTGCGCGCCACGGACGAGCGGGACGGCTCGGTGACCCGCCACGACCTGCTCGACGCCGTCGCGTCGGTGCGGCCGCTGTCGATGTCGTCGTCGGAGACGCTGCAGACCGGCGGCATCACCCTCGACGAGGTCGGCGACATGGCCGAGGTCAAGCAGGCCCTCACCGAGGCCGTGCTGTGGCCGCTGCGCTACCCCGACTCGTTCGCCCGGCTCGGCGTCGCCGCCCCGCGCGGCGTGCTCGTCTACGGCCCGCCCGGCTGCGGCAAGACGTTCCTGCTGCGCGCGCTGGCCGGCACCGGGCAGCTCAACGTGCTGTCGGTCAAGGGGGCCGAGCTGCTGGACAAGTACGTCGGCGAGTCGGAGCGGGCCGTGCGCGAGCTGTTCCGCCGGGCCGCCGACGCCGCCCCCGCGCTGGTGTTCCTCGACGAGATCGACGCGCTGGCGCCGCGGCGCGGGCAGTCGGCCGACTCGGGCGTGGCCGACCGCGTCGTCGCCGCCCTGCTCACCGAGCTCGACGGGGCCGAGCCGCTGCGCGACGTCGTCGTCGTGGGGGCCACCAACCGGCCCGAGCTGATCGATCCCGCGCTGCTGCGGCCCGGCCGGTTGGAGCGCCTGGTCTACGTGCCGCCGCCGGACGGGGCCGCGCGCGCGGACATCCTGCGCGCGGCGGCGCGGCGCACCCCGCTGGCCGGGGACGTCGACCTGGACGCGCTCGGCGCCGAGCTGGAGGGCTACTCGGCCGCCGACTGCGCGGCCGTGCTGCGCGAGGCGGCGCTGACCGCGATGCGCGAGTCCCTCGACGCCGCCGAGGTCACGGCGGCGCACCTGGCCGCGGCGCGCGCGGCGGTGCCCCCGTCGCTCGACCCGGCGCAGCTCGCGGCGCTGGAGGCGTACGCGAGCCGCCGGGCGTGAGCGCTCAGGCGCCCTGGTAGTCGCGGGTCAGGATGACGATGACGCCGGGGCTGGCGTCCTCGATGCCCTCGAAGCGGGGGTTGGCGCGCAGGCCGAAGGCGCCGGCCAGGTACTCCGCCGCGTCCTTCTCGGCCGTGCCCTCGCGGTAGTAGACCGTGGAGACCGGGATGCGGCCGTTGTAGCCGCCGATCTCGGTGACCGTCCACCCCGCGGACTCGAAGTCCTCCTTCCCGCGGGCGGCGAGCCCCGGGATCGTCGAGTTGTTGTAGACCCGCAGCGGCATGCGCACGTCGGGGGCGCTGCCACCCGCCCCGACCGCCGAGCCCCCGCCCGCGCCGCCCGCACCGCCGTCGGCGGAGCCACCGCCGGTGCCGCCCGTGCCGCCGCCGGTGCCGCCCGCGCCGGGCGCGGCCGTCGGCGCCGGGCCGAAGGAGGGCAGCGGGACACCGCCGTCGCCCGGGGCGCCCCCGGGCGGGACCGCGCCGTCGGTGGGGGTGCCACCGGGCGGGACCGCGCCGTCGGTCGGGGTGCTCCCGTCGGTGGGGGTGCCCCCGTCGGGCGGCGCGACGCCGTCGGTGGGGGTGAACCCCTCGCCGGGCGTGGCCGAGGCCGAGGCCGACGGGGCCGCGCTCGACCCGCCGCCGTCCCCGGTCGCGATCGTGGCCAGCCCGATGATGCCGGCGATGGCGCCGACACCCAGCAGGGCGAGCCCGCCGACGCGCAGCGGTGACGGGCCCCCGGACGGGGCGGGTGCGGTCACGGCGACCTCCGAGTCCTCACCGGCCCCACGGTCGGGGCCGACACCCGATCATGGTGTCGTCACCACGGCTCCATGCCCAGCCGACGCGCCGCACGGGTGCGCTGTCGGCTCGCCCGGAGCCGGCGCAGCCGCTTCACGAGCAGCGGGTCGGCCGCGAGGGCCTCCGGCTTGTCCACGAGCGCGTTGAGCACCTGGTAGTAGCGTGTGGCCGACATGTCGAAGAGCTCGCGGATGGCCTGTTCCTTGGCCCCCGCGTACTTCCACCACTGGCCCTCGAAGGCGAGGATCTCGCGCTCGCGGCGGTCCAGGGCGCGCGCGTCGCGCTCCTCCGTCGGCACCGCGGACATCCCACCGGCTTCGGACCCCATCACACCCCACCTCGGCACCGGAATGACACGGGTGTCATTCCGGGCGGTATTCAACCACGGTCCCCCGACGGCCCCGGGGAGGGACGCGCCCGGTGGGTAGGGTCTGCCGCCGTGGCCGTCCGCGCGATCCGCATCATCGGTGATCCCGTCCTGCACACCCCGACCCGCCCCGTCGAGACGTTCGACGAGGAGCTGAAGGCCCTGGTCGTCGACATGTTCGACACGATGGCGGCGGCCGAGGGCGTCGGCCTGGCCGCCAACCAGATCGGCGTCGACCTGCGCCTGTTCGTCTACGACTGCCCGGACGAGATCACCCGGACGCGTGTGCGCGGCGTGGTCGTCAACCCCGTGCTGGAGACCTCCGAGCGGCCGGAGACGATGCCCGACCCCGAGGAGGACGAGGAGGGCTGCCTGTCCGTGCCGGGCGAGGCCTTCCCGACCGGGCGCGCCGAGTGGGCGAAGGTCACCGGCACCGACGCCGACGGCGCCCCCGTCGAGGTCGAGGGGCGCGGCTTCCTGGCCCGCTGCCTGCAGCACGAGGTGGACCACCTCGACGGCACGATCTACGTCGACCGGCTCGTCGGCCGGTACCGCCGGGCCGCGACGAAGGAGCTCAAGCGCAACGGGTGGGGCGTCCCCGGCCTGTCCTGGGACCCGGCGACGGAGCGGGCCGAGGAGGTCTGAGAGCGGCGTACGCTCGGTTGCAACGCTGTAATCGGCCCGGTGGGCCGAGCGCTGTGACCGGGAGGTCGTCGTGGACGAGCTGGACGCCTACTCGCGCACCGTCAGCGCGGTCGCCGCGGAGCTCACGGGCAAGGTCGCGGCCGTCAGCACGGGCCGGGGGAGCGGGTCGGCCGTGGTCACCGGCGAGGGCGTGCTGGTCACCAACGCGCACGTCGTCGGCGGGTCGACGGGCGGGCGCGCCGAGTTCGTGGACGGCACGCGGGTGGCGGTCCGGGTGGCGGGGTCCGACCCGCTGTCCGACCTCGCGGTGCTGCGCGCGGAGCGCCCGGGCGACCTGCCCGCGCCGGTCCGCCTCGGCGACGCCGACCGGCTCGTCGTCGGGCAGCTCGTCGTCGCGGTCGGCAACCCGCTGGGCCTGGCGGGGTCGGTCACGGCGGGTGTCGTGAGCGCGCTGGGACGGGCGCTGCCCACCCGCAGCGCCACGGCGGCCCGGGTGGTCGAGGACGTCATCCAGACCGACGCCGCGCTCAACCCCGGCAACTCCGGGGGCGCGCTGGCCGACGCGACCGGCGCCGTGGTCGGCATCAACACCGCGGTCGCCGGGATCGGCCTGGGGCTCGCGGTGCCGGTGAACGCCACGACCCGGCGGATCGTCGCGGCGCTGCTCGCCGACGGCCGGGTGCGCCGGGCCTACCTCGGCGTGGTCGGCAAGCCCGCCCCGGTCCCGGCGGAGGTGGCCGAGCGCCACCACCGCCGCAACGGGCTGCGGCTGGCCGAGGTGATCGCCGGCTCGCCCGCCGACCGGGCCGGGCTGCGGGCGGGCGACCTCGTCCTCGACGTGGACCGCAGGCCCGTGCAGGACGCCCAGGGCGTGCAGCGGGCGCTGTTCGCCGAGGCGATCGGGCGCCCGCTGGCCGTCACCGTGCTGCGCAACGGTGCGATGGTCGACGTCGTGGCCGTGCCGACCGAGCTGGGCTGAACGCCGCGTCAGCCCGCGAGGGCGGCCAGGTCGATCGCGAGCGCCACGGGCTCGGTGGCGTCGAACCGTCCGCTCACCGGGCCGCCGTCGCGGTAGCCGAACTCGCCGGCGAGGTGGCACGCGGTGAGGGTGATCGGGTCGTCGAGGTCGACGATCCAGTAGTGCGGGATTCCGGCGTCGGCGTACTCGGCGCGCTTGGCGACGTGGTCGGTGCGCCGGGAGCTGGGCGACACCACCTCCGCGACGAGCAGCACCTCCGAGGCGCGGAGCACGCCGCCCTCGCGGCGCAGCCGCATCCGCGCCTCCACCGTCGTGACGACGAGGTCGGGACGGCGCACCGTGCCGGGGCCGTCCGGAGGCACGAACTGCAGGTCGAGGTCGAGGTCGAGCACTGCTCCCAGCTCGGGCGGCAACTGCTGGCGCACCTGGAGCGCGAGCGCCAGCAGCGCCTCCTGATGGTCGTACACCGGGCTCGTGCACATGACCAATCGGCCCTCCACCAACTCCGTGTACCCGGGCTCGACCTCGCCGATGGCGAGGTACTCGGCCACGGTCAGCGGGTGCGGGGGAGCGACCGGCTGCAACGTCATGGGGTCAGTGTGGCAGGAGGTACCGACAGCGGCGCTCAGTCGCGCGGCTCCAGCACCAGCACCGGGATCTCCCGGTCGGTCTTCTCCTGGTAGTCGGCGTAGTCGGAGTAGGTGGCGACGGCGCGCTCCCACCAGGTGGCGCGCTCCTCGCCGGTGACGACGCGCGCGTCGTACTCCCGGGTCACGGTGCCGTCCTGCAGCTCGACGTGCGGCTCGGCGGTGATGTTGCCGTACCAGACGGGGTGCTCGGGGGCGCCGCCCTTCGAGGCGACCGCGGCGTAGCGGCCCTCGTGCTCGACGCGCATCAGCGGCACCTTGTGCAGGCGGCCGGTCCGGCGCCCGCGGATGGTGAGCAGGACCACGGGGCGGCCCTTGATGTCGACGCTCTCGGTCGTCCCGGTCTCGAAGATCTTCTCGGTCTGGTCGCGGACCCAGTCCGACGGGCTGAGGGCGACTTCTCCTTCAAGCGGCATGTCGTCATCCAACAGCCGTGGACCCGTTCCCGCTTCCCGGCTACGGTCGCCGTCACACCACGGGAGCTCGTCGCAGCGGGCTGAGAGGGCGGCCGACGCGCGCCGCCGACCGTCGAACCAGCCGGGTAACGCCGGTCCGGGAGGAGACCCATGGCGCCGCCCCGCGTGCTCACCGTCGCCGGCACCGACTCCGGCGGCGGGGCCGGGATCCCCGCCGACCTGCGCACCCTCGCGGTCTGCGGGGTGCACGGCTGCGTCGCCGTCACCGCGGTGACGGTGCAGAACTCGGTCGGCGTCACCGGCGTCCACGTGATCCCGCCCGAGGTCGTCGCGGCGCAGATCGAGTCGGTCGCCACCGACATCGGGCTGGACGCGGCCAAGACCGGCATGCTCGCCGGCCGGGAGGTCATCGCCGCGGTGGTGGCGGCCTTCGACCGGGTCGGGATCGGCGGGGACGGCCCGACCCCGCTCGTCGTCGACCCCGTGGCGGCCTCGATGCACGGCGACCCGCTGCTCGCCGGCGACGCGCTCGACGCCTACCGCCGCGACCTGTTCCCGCGCGCCACGGTGGTCACCCCCAACCTCGACGAGGTGCGGCTGCTCACCGGGATCGACGTGCACGACCGGGCCGGGCAGTACGACGCCGCGAGGGCGCTGCACGCGATGGGGCCGCGCTGGGTGCTGGTCAAGGGCGGGCACCTGGCCGAGGACGCCGACGTGTGCGTGGACCTGCTCCACGACGGGCGCACGTTCACCGAGCTGCCCGGCCCGCGCTTCGCCACCACCCACACCCACGGCGGCGGGGACACGATGGCGGCGGCCGTCGCGGCGGCGCTCGCCCGCGGGTGCCCGGTGCCCGAGGCCGTGGCGTTCGGCAAGCGGGTGGTCACCGAGGGCGTGCGGCACGCCTACCCCCTCGGCGCCGGTCACGGGCCGGTGTCCCCGCTGTGGGCCGTCCCGCCGTGGTGGGAGGACCGAACGGCCCCGAGCACCGGCGGCTGACCCGTCCCGGGGTTAGAGTCCGGACCGATGAGCATCATGGGCACCCGAGTGGTCCGCACCGAGGATCCGCTGTTCCTCTCGCGCGGGGCCACCTACACCGACGACCTGATCGACGAGCGGCTGACCGGTGCCCTGCACCTGACCCTCGTCCGGTCCCCCCTGGCCCACGCGGCGGTCACCGCCGTGGGCGTGGACGAGGCCCGGTCGGCCCCCGGCGTCGTGGACGTCGTCACCGGCGCGGACGTCGACCTCGCCCCGCCGCTGCTGTTCGGCGGTGCGAACAAGGCCATGCGGCGCCCGTGGCTGGCCACCGACCGGGTGCGCTTCGTCGGCGAGCCCGTGGCGGCGGTGCTGACCGAGGAGAGCTACCAGGGCCAGGACGCGGCCGACCTCGTCGAGGTCGACTACGACCCGCTCCCCGCGCTGATCGACCTCAAGGAGTCCCTCGCCGGGGAGAACCTGCTGTTCCCCGAGGCGGGCACGAACGTCGCCGTCGCGTTCGACAAGGACCCGCTCGACGACGCGATGTTCGACGGCTGCGAGGTCGTCGTCACCCGCGAGATCGTCAACCAGCGCCTGGCCGCGGCCTCGCTGGAGACCCGCGCCGCGGCCGCCGTCTGGGGCGAGGACGGCCGCCTGACGCTGTGGTGCTCCACGCAGAACGCGCAGTCCACCCGCGACGAGGTGGCCGGTTGGCTCGGCGTCGACGCCGCGCAGGTGCACGTGATCACCCCTGACGTCGGCGGCGGGTTCGGCGCGAAGATCGGCGCCGACCCGGAGTTCGCGCTCGCGGCCTGGCTGGCGAAGCGCACCGGGCGCCCGGTCCGCTGGAGCGAGACCCGCTCGGAGAACATGACCGGCATGGTCCAGGGCCGCGCCCAGGTCCAGACGGTCACGATCGGCGGCTCCCGCGACGGCGACGTGCAGGCCTACCGGCTCGACGTGCTGGCCGACGCCGGCGCCTACCCGCGGCTGGGCTCGTTCCTGCCCTACTTCACGCGGATGATGGCCACCGGCGTCTACGAGATCCCCAAGGTCGCCTCGCGCGCCCGCAGCGTCGTCACCACGACGACGTCCACCGGGGCCTACCGGGGCGCGGGCCGCCCCGAGGCCACCGCGGCGATCGAGCGGGCGATGGACCTGTTCGCCGCCGAGATCGGGATGGACCCGGTCGAGGTCCGGCGGCGCAACCTCGTGCCGGCAGACGCCTTCCCGTACAAGACCCCCGGCGGGGCCACCTACGACACCGGCGAGTACGCGCAGGCTCTGGACAAGGTGCTCGCCGCCGCGGACTACCCCGCGCTGCGCGCCGAGCAGGCCGCCCGCCGCGAGCGCGGCGACGCCGTGCAGCTCGGCATCGGGGTCTCGGTCTTCGTCGAGATCACCGGGGGCGGCGCGTTCAGCGAGGACGCCTCGGTGGAGGTGCACCCCGACGGCACGGTCACCGTGCTCACCGGCACCTCGCCGCACGGGCAGGGCCACGCCACGGCGTGGGCGATGCTCGCGAGCGAGCACCTCGGCATCGACATCGGCAGGATCACCGTGACCCACGGCGACACCGACCTCATCCCCCGCGGCGCGGGGACGATGGGCTCGCGCAGCCTGCAGACCGGCGGGGTCGCGGTGTACCAGGCCGCGGGCGAGCTCGTGGAGCTGGCCAAGCAGCGCGCCGCCGACCTGCTGGAGGCCGACGTCGACGACCTCGAGGTCGCCGACGGCGCCGTGACGGTGCGCGGCACCGACCGCGGCGTCACGCTCGCGCAGCTCGCCGAGCGGGAGCGGCTGCAGGTCGACTCCACCTTCGACTCCGGCGCCCCGAGCTTCCCGTTCGGCGCGCACGTCGCCGTGGTGGAGGTCGACGTCGAGTCCGGCAAGGCCGTCGTGGACCGGATCGTCACCGTCGACGACGCCGGTCCCGTGCTCAACCCGCTGCTCTGCGAGGGTCAGCGGCACGGCGGGATCGCCCAGGGCATCTCCCAGGCGCTGCTGGAGGAGGTCGTCTACGACGCCGACGGCAACCCGCTGACCGCGACGTTCGCCGACTACGCGTTCCCGTCCGCCGCCGAGCTGCCCAGCTTCACGCTCGTGGACATGGCCACGCCCACGCACCTCAACCCCATCGGGGCCAAGGGCATCGGCGAGGCCGGGACGATCGGCGCGACCCCGGCCGTGCAGAGCGCGGTCGTCGACGCCGTGTCGCACCTGGGCGTCCGCCACATCGACATGCCGACCAGCCCGCTGCGGATCTGGGAGGCCATCAACGCCGCCGCGCAGAGCGACAGCGATGCGCGCATCAGTGCCGGGAGCCAGGCATGACCAAGATCGAGATGACGGTGAACGGGGAGGCGACGTCGGCCGACGTCGAGCC
>JAPLAT010000457.1 GCA_026393175.1 Pseudonocardiales bacterium | reverse complement strand
GTGACGATCGGGGCGGCCGGGCCGGCCGCGCCCGCCGCCGGGCTGGGCGCCGCGCACGCCGACGCCCTCCGCACCGTCGACGCGCTGGTGGCGCTGGGCCGCCCGGCGGGGTCCGCCGCCGACCTGGGCTTCGCCGGGCTCGTGGGCGGCGCGGCCGACGTGGACGGCTACCTGGAGCGGGTGCTCGGGCCGGTGCGGGAGTACGACGGGCGCCGCGGCACCGACCTCGTCGGCACGCTGGACGCCTGGTTCGCGGCCGGGGGCAGCCCGCGGCGGGCGGCGACGGCCCTGCACGTGCACGTCAACACCGTGGGCCAGCGCCTGGACCGGGTGGCCGCGCTGCTGGGGCCGGACTGGTCGGAGCCGGCCAGGGCCCTGGAGCTGCAGCTCGCCCTGCACCTGCTCCGGCTGCGCGCGGGCTGACCGGCCCCGCCTCGCAGCGGCCCCCGGCTCGCAGCGGCCCCCGCTCCGCAATGGCTCCCGCATCGCAACGGCTCCCGCATCGCAGCGGCTCCCGCATCGCAGCGGGGTGACACCGCTCCGATCCCGTCGCAGCGGTGTCACCCCGCTGCGACGTAGGGGGCCGTAGCGTCGCCCCGTGGACACGATCACCCATCGGACCGTGGAGCACGACGGGATCACCCTGCACGTCGCCGAGGCCGGGCCGCCCGACGGCCCGGTCGTCCTGCTGCTGCACGGGTTCCCCGAGTGCTGGTACTCCTGGCGACACCAGCTGCGGGCGCTGTCCGCCGCCGGGTTCCGGGTGCTCGCACCCGACGGGCGCGGCTACGGCCGCAGCGACGCCCCCGCTGCCGTCGAGGACTACACGGTGCTGCACCTCGTCGGGGACGCGGTGGCCGTGCTCGACGACGCGGGGGCCGAGCGCGCCGTCGTCGTCGGCCACGACTGGGGCGCGCCCGTCGCCTGGCACACGGCCCTGCTGCGGCCCGACCGGGTCGCGGGCGTGGTCGGCCTGTCGGTGCCGCACCTGCCGCGCACCACGTCCGCCCCGACGCCGCGGCTCGCGCAGCGCTACGGCCCGCACTTCTACCAGCTGTACTTCCAGCAGCCCGGCGCCGCCGACGCGGAGCTCGCCGCCGACCCGCGGGCGAGCTTCCGGCGGGTCCTGACCGGGATGCCGGGCGGACCCGGGCTGGACGTGCCGCCGGGATCGGGCTTCCTCGACGCCCTGCGCGACCGGCCCGCCCTGCCGGCCTGGCTCACCGAGGACGACCTCGACGTGTTCGTGGCGGAGTACGCCCGCAACGGCTTCACCGGCGGCCTGAACCGGTACCGCAACCTCGACCGCAACTGGGCGCTCACCGCGGCGTGGCACGGCGCCCCGATCCGCGTCTCCGCCCTGTTCGTGGCCGGCGAGCGGGACATGGTGATCGGCGGCGCGCCTGCCGACGCGCTGGCCGCGACGCTGCGCCGCTCGTGCTCCGACCTGCGCGGGGTGCGGCTGCTGCCCGGGTGCGGCCACTGGACCCAGCAGGAGCGCCCCGACGAGGTGAGCGAGGAGATCCGGGCGTTCGCGACGGACTGCGGCCGCCTCTCCCCCACGTGAGTGCAGGGGCGCGCGGTGAGGCGCCGACCGCACACCGCCGGTCGCTCGGCGGTGACCGCTGGTCAGTCGACCTCCGGTCGACCGGTCACCGATCGTGACGGCCCGCTCGACGGAGGGCGAAAGTCGACCGCACCCCGCGGCATCCGCGGCCGTTGTTCCGGATGACCGGTGCCGGTGGAACGGGGAGCCTCCACCGGCACCGGTTGATCCGTACCCGGGCCGGGTGCCCGCCCGCGCCCTCAGCCGACGGGAACCGGGCGGCGCGGCCGCAGCAGGCGGCGGCCCAGCGCGAACAGCCCCCCGGTGAGCACGGCGAGCACCGTGCCGGCGAGCACGCAGAGCAGCGGGTTGCCCCCGGTCATCGGCTCGATCGCCCGGCCCACGCCGACCATGTAGGCCGCCCAGACCGCCGAGCTCGCCAGCGACCAGGGCAGGAACACCCGCACCGGCAGGCCGAACCGGCCGGCCGCCGCGGTGCTGACCAGGCGGCCACCGGGCACGAACCGCGCCCCCACGAGCGCGGGGCCGGGCCGGGCGAGCAGGTGGCGGCGCATCCAGGCGGCGAGCCCGCCCTCGGCGGAGCCGCCGACCAGCCGGTGCGACGAGCGGCCCAACCCGTAGACGACGAGGTCCCCGGCCGCCGAGCCGAGCACGGCGACGGCGAACAGGGCCAGCAGCATCCGGGTGTCGTGCTCGGTGAACGCCACGGCGACGGCCGTCATCAGCACGGTCTCGCTGGGCAGCACCGGGAACGGCGCGTCCACGGCGATCATCAGCGGGAGGAGCGGGAGGAGCCAGCCGCTGTGCACGACAGCGCTCAGGCCCGCGACGACGTCCACCCGCTCGCACTCCGCTCGTCCGGTCCACCTACTGCGTGACGGACGCGCGCGGCGTCCCCCGGAGGAGGATCGCCCCCGCCGGGGCCCGACGTTACCTCCCCGCGACGAGCAGCCGTCCGCCCGCGCCGGGCGGGTAGGGTCCGATCGGTGGAACAGCTGATGACGGTGGCGCGTGCCGACGTGGGCGCGCACGCGGTCGTCCGCGTGTCCGGCGAGGTCGATGCGATGACGGCGCCCCGGCTGGCCGCCGCCGTCACCGCCGCCCTCGACGGGGAGCGCCCGGTGGTCGTCGACCTCACGTCGGTGACGTTCCTCGACTCCGCGGGCCTCGCGGCGCTGGTGCGCGTCACCGAGCGCGGCGAGCGGCGGGGCGAGCCGCTGCGGATCGTGGTCGACCACAACCGTCCGGTGCTGCGGCCCATCCAGATCACCGGCCTCGACGACCGCCTGGCCCTGTACGACTCGGTGGAGGACGCCATGGCGCGCGGGGCCTGAACCCTCGGCTGGCATCATGGCCGCGATGACGCACGGGGGCGCGGACTTCGAGGTACGGCTGTCGGCCGTGCCCGCGGCCGCGTCGATCGTGCGGGGGCGGCTGCGTGACTGGCTGGAGGGCCTGGGCTGGCCCGAGGCGGAGCTCGACGACGTGGTGCTCGCCGTGCACGAGGCCGTCAGCAACAGCGTCGAGCACGGCTACGCCGGCGTGGAGCCGGGCGAGGTGTCCGTGCACGGGCGGGTCGCCGAGGACCGCGGGGGCCGGGTCGCGCACGTCGTCGTGCGCGACGGGGGCCGCTGGCGTACCCCGCGTGCCCCGGGTTTCCGCGGGCGCGGCCTGCCGGTGATGCGCGGCTGCATGGCCGGGGTCGAGATCCGCACGGACGCCTCCGGCACGGTGGTCGAGCTGCGCAGCCCGGCCGTCGCCCGCGCCGTGCCGCCGGTGGAGCG